>JAZNSJ010000147.1:0-3411 GCA_045591155.1 Acutalibacteraceae bacterium
ATTTTATAGTGCGGTTTATAAGGTTTTCCGTCACGAAACACAACCATACCCGCCACATTTTCATCCCCAGCAGTATTTGAAATATCATATGCTTCTATAATACGGGGGGCGGTTTGTAATCCTAAAAGACGGGCAAGTTCATTAAGGGCTGACATTTCGCGTCCGTTAAGCTCGGTTTTTTGAGCAAGATTATCGGCAGCGTTGTTTCGGCACATATCAACCAACGCTTTTTGTTCGCCTCGTTGCGGTAAAAGAATTTCTACTTTTTTGTGTGCTTTTTCACTTAACCACTTTTGTAAAATTTCACAAGAGTCTATGTGGGTATCAATTAAAATGCGTGGCGGTACTGAGCCATCGTCATAATATTGTGTTAAAAACTGACTATATAGGTCACCTTTATCTGTGAAGGTGTCAATAATAAAATGCTTTTTATCGGTAAGCTTTCCGTTTCTGAAAACTAAAACCGCTATGCAAGCTGTATTTTCAAGCTGGGCTATAGCAAAAACATCCTGATTTTTATAACTACACATTACAACCTTTTGATTGTCAGCAAGCTTTTTTATTGCATTTATGCGGTCACGCAATTTTGCGGCATATTCAAAATCCAGCTTTTCTGCAGCCTGTTGCATCTTGCTTTCAAGCAGTTTTATCATATTTTCTCCGCCGCCGTGTTTTATAAACGAAACAGCAGAATTTATTGACTCATTGTATTGCTCTGCGCTTATATTTGCGCGACACGGCGCATCACAAAGCCCAATATGAAAATTTAAACACGGCTTTGAGTATTTATCAAAACTACGGTTACAATTTGGCAGTTTAAATATTTTATGCACCTGTGCTACGGTATCCTTTACCACAGCTGACGAATAATAAGGCCCTATATACTGTGCAGTTTTATCATCGGTTTGCATTGAGGTTGTAATCTTGGGCCATCTGCCGTTTGTAATTTTAATATAGTGATAACCCTTATCATCCTTAAGTAAAATGTTATATTTGGGCTGATTTTGCTTTATGAGTGAATTTTCAAGTATAAGCGCTTCAAACTCGCTATCGCAAAGCACATATTCAAAATTGTGCACCTGACTTACCATTTTGCGCACCTTATCACTATGCTGATTACCTATGCCAAAATACTGCGTAACACGATTTTTAAGTGATTTTGCTTTACCTATATATATAATGTTGTCGTTCTTGTCCTTCATTATATATACGCCAGGTGTGTGTGGCAATCGGTTTGCCTTTTGCTTTAGCACATCTTTTATGTTTTCGCTCATACTATCACCTCCACAAATTATACATATAAATATATTATACAAAAAAACTGCGCCGATAGCAATAACTATCGGCGCAATATTATTCTTTGCAAAAAATAATATAAAGTTTAATCTAAAACTTATGCATTAGCATTAAGTTTTGAAACAAGAGCAGATTTCTTTCTTGCGGCATTGTTCTTATGAAGAATACCCTTACCTGCTGCCTGATCGATTTTAGAAACAGCAACTTTAACTGCTTCATTAGCCTCAGGAGCCTTAGCATCAATAGCTGCGTTTGCCTTTTTGATTGAAGTTCTAAGAGCAGAACGGAAAGCCTTATTTCTTTCAGCGTTAGCCTGACTTACAAGAACACGCTTTTTAGCAGATTTAATATTTGGCATAGTGACACCTCCCTGATATTTACTCACAGTGTCTAACATAATAACACAAACAAAGCAAAAAATCAAGTGTTTTTTTAAAATATTAACAAATGTAAAAATGCAAGCCTTTTTTGTCGAAAATAAAAAAATTTTTTTAGTTTTTTAGCACGTTTATGCGGCAATACTGTACTTGTAAAAAGTGATGAAGGGGCGCTGATATATGTACGGAAACAAGGTTGTAATTTGTGGGGTTGATACCTCGAAGCTGCCAGTTATGAAAGAAAAAGACAAGGAACGGTTGTTAAAAGAGGTGAAAAACGGTAGCAAAACCGCCCGCGACGAGCTTATAAACGGAAATCTTAGACTGGTGCTTAGTGTGGTACAGCGATTTTCAAACAGGGGTGAAAATCCAGACGATTTGTTTCAGGTTGGATGCATTGGGCTAATTAAATCAATCGACAATTTTGATATCACCCAACAGGTAAAATTTTCAACATATGCAGTTCCTATGATTATAGGTGAAATTCGCCGCTATCTGCGCGATAACAATTCAATAAGAGTTAGTCGTTCTATAAAAGACGTTGCCTATCGCGCTATGCAGGTTAAAGAACAACTTATAAATCAAAATCAAAAAGAACCTACTGTAAGTGAAATCGCCGAGGCGCTTGGACTGCCTCGTGAAGATGTTGTAATAGCGCTTGAAAGCATTGTAGATCCTGTATCTCTTTATGAGCCAGTATTTTCAGACGGTGGTGACACTATATACGTGCTTGACCAGGTTGGTGATAAAAACGATGATAAAAACTGGCTTGATGAAATATGTATTAAAGAGGCTATAAAAGGGCTTTCAGAACGTGAGAAAAAGATACTAAGCTTACGATTTATGCAAGGTAAAACACAAACCGAGGTATCAGAAGAAATAGGCATTTCACAAGCGCAAGTATCTCGGCTTGAAAAATACGCGTTAAAAAAGATAAAATCATAATATTTTTGCTATTAATTAAAAGACCCCGACAATAGTCGGGGTCTTTTATATAAAAGGGGCATAATCGGTTATTTTGAAGATAGCAAAATGCTACCGCCGATATAAAGCAGGATATCCTTATATGCGCCCCTGCTTTATTCTATGCGTTTTTACTGGATTGGTGACTTGCGAATAAACAATACGCCCAATGTATTCGCGCCGCAGTGTGAAGATACTGTACATCCAGCTCTGGTTAAGAATACTTCCTTAAAGATGCCCTTCGCTTTAACCTGCTCTAATACAGCATTTACAATTTCGGGATCACAGCCGGCATGTGTTACAAAAACGCGGTTGGTATCTATATCATCTATATTTTGAAGTCGCTCGTCAACGTACTCTGTAAGCACACGTCCGTAAATACCACGATATTTTTTGCCAACACCCATACTACCGTTTTTAACCTCTATACAGGGTTTAAGCTTAAGTAAATTAGCCCCCATCATAGCAAGAGCCGAACATCTTCCGCCTTTGTGCAAATATTCAAGACTGTCGATAACAAAAGATGCATCAACACAGGGTTTTAATTTCTCTATTTCGTCTACTATATCAACAGCCTGCATACCTTTACCAGCCATTTCTGCAGCCGACACTACCAAAAGACCGCTTCCTGTTGATAAGTTTTGAGCATCAATTACATAAACATTTTCAAACTCTTGTGCTGCCATACAGGTATTATTATATGTAGATGACATTGTAGAACTAATAGTAAAGTGAATTACCGAGTCACCATCTTTGGTAAGTTCGGTAAAATAGT
>JAZNSJ010000148.1:0-21383 GCA_045591155.1 Acutalibacteraceae bacterium
GTGATATGCACCCCAAAAGTTAGACACTTTTGGAGGTGCATATTTTTTATGGGTAAAACAGGAAGAAAAAACAAAGTATATAGTGCAGAATTCAAAATAGGTGTTATAATGGATATGCGAGAACACCATTTGAGTTATCACGAAACAGTACGAAAATATTGGGGAATAGAAGAATCTAACAACGGAGATTCAAAAAGAAATATTGTACAACGGTGGGAACGCATATACCTAGAAGAAGGAGCCGAAGGTCTAATGAAAGAAAGACGAGGCAGAGCTTGTGCTGCTAGCGGCACAAGGAAAGGCAGACCACCTAAGTTGGATAAAAAGGTCGAGGAAGATTTAATAGCCGAAAACCAACGACTTCGTATGGAGATAGAATACTTAAAAAAACTGAGTGCCTTAGTTCTTGCGGAAGAGCGAGAGAACGGCAAAAAGCAAGAATAATCTCTGAACTAAGGCAAAGATATCCGCTAAAAGAATTGCTTAAACTATCGGGTCTTGCTCGCAGCACATTCTACTACTACCTGAAACACTCGGATAAAGATAAGTACGAATGTGCAAAGCAAGAAATACAAAAAATCTACAATACAAACAAGGGCAGATACGGATACCGTAGAATTACAATAGCTATGCGTAAGAAAGGTTATGTAATTAACCATAAAACCGTACAAAAACTAATGAATAACCTTGGTTTGAAAGGCAAACAACGTAAAAACGATAAATACCATTCATACAAAGGTACTGTTGGTAAAATTGCTGACAATTTACTGAAAAGAGATTTCTATGCAGAAAAACCATTTGAAAAGATAACAACTGATGTTACACAATTTAATGTTTGTGACGAAAAAGTATATCTTTCACCTGTTTTAGATTTATTCAACAATGAAGTTGTATCTTATTCCATTTCAACAAGTCCTAATTTAGAACAAGTTAGAGAAATGCTTAATGGTTTATTTGAGAAACTTCCCGCTGATGCAACACCAATATTCCACTCAGACCAAGGTTGGCAATACCAACATGCCGAATACCAACGATTACTCGCCGAACATAACATTACTCAAAGTATGTCGCGAAAAGGTAATTGTATGGATAATGGTGCTATGGAAAACTTCTTTGGTAGGCTTAAAGTTGAAATGTTCTACGGCGAAAAATTCGAAAGCGTTAACGCTTTCATTGATGAATTAAAGAAATATATTCATTACTACAACAATGAACGAATTTCCTTAAAACTAAAAGGAATGAGTCCAGTACAATACCGAACTCATTCGCTTGCAATTTAATATTTAATTTTGTCTAAACTTTGGGGTTCACTTCAAAATCTCGGCTCATTTTTGTATATTTGGATTGTCGGTTCTTTCAAGCAAATAGTCAACTGATATATTAAAATAATCGGCGATTTTTATAAGTTCCACAATACCAGGTTCTCTTTCTCCGGTTTCATATCGACTGATAGTGTTTTGGTTTGTGTTTATGATTATTTTAAAAAACTGTTAATTTTGCTTGGCAAAATTGACAGTTTTTCCTATTTATGATATTATATTTAAAAGACCACTTGAAAGGAATAAAAATGATTAACTATTCAGAAATTACCCCTTATATAGAAAAGCTTGCCGAAAAATCGTGCGCAAACAATAATATTCAGTATGATATGTATATGAAACACAATGTTAAGCGAGGTCTGCGTGACCTTGACGGTAAGGGAGTAGTGTCGGGTCTTACCGAGGTTTCGTGTATAAATTCACGAAAGATTGATGAAAACGGTAATGAGGTTTCGTGCAAAGGTGAGCTTTATTACCGAGGTATAAATATTTTCGATTTGGTAAATGGCTTTTCCGCCGACGGTCAATCTGGATTTGAAGAAGCAATTTATTTGTTGCTTTCGGGTGATTTACCTAATAAACAAGAATTACACGAGTTTAGCGAACAACTCTCAAACTATCGTTCGTTGCCGCCATCCTTTGTGCGCGATATGATACTTAAAGCGCCAAGTCGCGATATGATGAATACTCTGTCACGCTGTGTGCTGGCACTATATAGCTATGACGAAAATCCCGATGATATTTCGGTGCCCAATGTATTGCGACAATGCTTACAGCTTATAGCACAGTTTCCTCTACTTGCTGTATATGCGTATCATTCTCATCAGCATTATCATAAGGGCGAAAGTCTATTTATACATTATCCTAAAAAAGAATATAATACGGCCGAAAATTTGCTGTATATACTTCGAGAGGATGGGAATTTTACACCTACGGAAGCGAGGCTTCTTGATTTGGCTTTGGTGCTTCATGCTGAACACGGCGGCGGTAATAACTCTACCTTTACAACCCACGTTGTAACCTCGTCTGGTACCGATACTTACGCTGCTATTTCGGCGGCGCTCGGTTCACTTAAGGGTCCACGACACGGCGGAGCTAATATTAAGGTTGTGCAGATGTTTGATGATATGAAACAAAGCATTGACACCACCAATAAAGCCCAAATAAAACAATATCTTGAGGATTTGCTTGACAAAAAAGCATTTGATAACGCAGGACTTATTTATGGTATGGGTCACGCGGTATACTCACTTTCTGATCCTAGAGCTGAGATTTTGCGCAATTATGCAAAACAGCTTTGTATTGAAAAGGGCAAATTAGAAGAATATGAGCTTTACCGCACGGTAGAAAAAATGGCACCTGAAATTATTGCCGAAAAACGAAAAATGTATAAGGGCGTAAGTGCAAATGTAGACTTTTATTCGGGTATGGTTTATAGAATGTTAGGGCTACCTAACGAGCTTTACACGCCTATTTTTGCGGTGGCGCGTATTGCCGGTTGGTCGGCGCACCGTATAGAAGAAATACAAAATGCGGGCAAAATTATACGACCGGCGTATATAAACGTAAAAGACGAGGCAAAATATATACCAATAGATGAAAGATAGGTGTATGTTTTGAGCGTGTTTAAAAAGATATATGATGTGGTATGTCTAATACCCAAGGGTAAGGTAACTACCTATGGACAAGTGGCTTTACTTGCGGGTAATCCCAGATGGGCAAGGGTTGTGGGATATGCGCTGCATAATAACCCCGCACCTGGAATAATTCCATGCCATCGCGTTGTAAATCGCGAGGGTAAAGTAGCTGATGCGTTTGTATTTGGCGGGGGAGAGACACAGCGTAAGATGCTTGAAGATGAGGGAATCGTTTTCGAATCGGACGGATGTATTGATTTAGGTAAATACGGATGGAAAAATAAAACAAAAGACATCACAAAATTGTGATGTCTTTTGTTTGTGTTTGGCGACGGCAAAGGAAAGCCTTTGCTAAAATATATTATCACATTTTGAGATAAAAGTCAATATCGCAATTTGAGATTTTATATAATAACATCAAAGGTGGTGTTGATATGCGGCTTAGAGATTTAAGGGAAGATAGGGATTTAACGCAACAACAAATTGCGGAAATACTTAATTGTAAACAAAATACATATCAACAGTACGAAAGCGAAAAACGCCAGTTGCCGTTGTCGACTTTGAAAAAACTTTGTTTATTCTATAAAGTATCTGCAGATTATATTTTAGATTTACCGAAGGGTTTAGAATATCCCACAAGATAAAACGAGGCACTTTAAAGCGCCTCGTTAATTTTTATGCATGATATAATTTTTTTGTTTGGTATTTAGGCTCGCAGGTAAGGTTTACACCAAGCTTTTTAAAGGTTTGCTCGTCAACGCGAGAAAGAATTACGCTTGAATGAACTTCAAGTCCTTTTAGCTTATCTATCTGTTCAAGCGCTATTTTTGCTGTGTTGTCGGTCGCGGCACAAATAGACAAAGCTATTAAAATTTCGTCGATATGCATTCGGGGATTGTGGTTGCCAAGAACGCTAGTCTTCATATTTTGTATGGGCTCAATAACAGTAGGAGAAAGTAGCAATACATCGTCGGGTATGCCGCCAAGTTCTTTTAACACATTAAGCAACATTGCCGAGCTAGCTCCCAACAGTGAAGATGTTTTTCCGGTTATAATTTTACCGTTATCAAGCTGTATTGCAGCAGCGGGGTTACCTGTTGCATCGGCCTTATCAATAGCTGCTTGCGCTACGGGGCGATCCTTTACAGAAATACCAAGCTGATTCATAAGTAACTCAATTTTTGTAACCTCGTTGCGCTCGCCAAGACCTTGGCGTACATTACAAGCCGCACCATAATAACGGCGGATAATTTCTTGCTTTGCGGCATCACTTACTATGTTGTCGTCACTAATAGCGCAACCCGCCATATTAACACCCATATCTGTAGGGCTTTTGTAGGGTGATTCACCTAAAATACGTTGCATTATAGCATTAAGCACTGGAAAAATTTCAACATCGCGGTTATAGTTTACTGTGGTTTGCCCATACGCTTCCAAATGGAACGGGTCAATCATATTAACATCGCTAAGGTCTGCGGTTGCCGCTTCATATGCTACGTTTACAGGATGTTTAAGTGGAATGTTCCATATAGGAAATGTCTCAAATTTTGCATAACCTGCTTTTATACCGCGTTTGTGGTCTTGGTAAAGCTGTGAAAGGCAGGCCGCCATTTTACCGCTACCTGGACCGGGCGCGGTTATTACAACAAGATGACGGGAAGTTTCAATGTAGTCGTTTTTACCAAAGCCCTCGTCACTAACAATAAGTGGAATATTTGAAGGGTAGTCATCAATCGGATAATGGCGATATGTTTTAATACCTAATGATTTAAGTCGGTTTTCAAAGGCTATGGCAAGGGGTTGTCCTGTAAAGCAGGTAATAACCACGCTGCCTACAAAAAGACCTATACCGCGAAATGCGTCAATAAGGCGCAAAGTATCAAGGTCGTATGTTATACCAAGGTCACCGCGGCGCTTGTTTTTTTCAATAGCATCGGCGTTTATAACAATAATAATTTCAGCCTCGTCTTTGAGTTCCAGTAGCATTTTAACCTTTGAGTCAGGTTTGAAACCAGGTAGCACGCGCGACGCGTGAAAATCGTCAAAAAGCTTGCCGCCAAATTCCATATAAAGCTTGCCGCCAAACATATCTATACGGTCACGTATGTTTTGCGATTGAAGTGCTATATATCTGTCATTGTCGAAGCCGATTTTTGCCACAAAAAAACCTCCCCAAATGGAAAAATCAAATACAAAATTAGTATACCAAAATTTTACGTTTGTTGCAAGTTAAATTTTTGTATTTATTAACAATATATTTCTTGCTTTAGAGAAATCTTTATAGTATAATAATATAGATTATATAAGATAGAGGTTTTTGTGTTGATTTTTACAGAAAAAACAACTTCATATTTGCCCGAACAATGTGCGTATGCTAAGCGGGTACAATCACTTTTAGCTAAGCGCGAAGTGATAAATCCAAAGGCGCATATCGTTACCTTTGGTTGCCAGCAAAATGTTAGCGACTCTGAAAGAATAAAGGGTATGCTGCTTCTTTGCGGATACAGTTTAACCGAAGATATCACGCAGGCGGATTTCATACTTTTTAACACCTGTGCGGTGCGCGGCCACGCCGAAGACCGAGTTTACGGTAATGTTGGCGCTACCAAAAAGTTAAAACAGCAAAATCCTAATCTGATGGTGGCGGTTTGCGGCTGTATGGCGCAACAACAATCGGTAGCGGACAAGTTTTATAAGAGCTATCCGTATGTTGACATTGTTTTTGGCACACAGCAATACCACCGTTTGCCCGAATTTATATATCGCAGAATGACAAGCAAGCGCGTATATGAATTAGGTCTTGACAATAAAGAAATTGTAGAAAATATGCCAATAAGCCGCGACGGTACTTTAAAAGGTTGGCTGCCTATTATGTACGGTTGTAATAACTTTTGTACCTACTGCATAGTGCCGTACGTTCGCGGTCGTGAGCGTTCGCGTGACCCAGAGGAGATTATAAAAGAAGCGCGTGAAATGATAAACAGCGGCTTTAAAGAAATAATGCTACTCGGTCAAAACGTTAACTCTTACGGCAAGGGTGAGAGCCACGGAATTAACTTTGCTAGACTTCTTCGTATGATAAACAATATTGAGGGTGATTTTAGAATTCGTTTTATGACCTCTCACCCAAAGGATTGCACAGAGGAATTGCTTGATACAATCCGCGATTGTGAAAAGATAGAGCGACATATTCATCTTCCGTTCCAAAGCGGTAGCAGTAGGATACTAAAGCAAATGAATCGCCGCTACGACCGAGAGGGTTATTTAAATTTGATTAAGGCGGCGCGTGAACGAATACCCGATGTAGAGTTTACAAGTGATATAATAGTAGGATTCCCTGGGGAGACGTACGATGACTTTTGCGAAACACTTTCCCTTGTAAAAGAGGTTAAGTTCACGTCACTTTTTACATTCATCTATTCTCCGCGTGAGGGAACGCCGGCGGCAAGTATGCCCGACCCTGCAACTCGCGAGGAAAAAGGTAAATGGTTTAACGAACTACTTGTAGCACAGGATGAAATATCCGAGCAACTTAATAATTCTCTTATCGGCAAAAAGATGAGAATTTTATGTGAGGATGATTTGGGTGACGGATTATATTCGGGAAAAAGCGAATACTATTCAAGTGTTACATTTCGTGGCACACCCGATATGTTAGGTGATTTTGTGACCGTTTGTGTTAAAGAATACAAAAACAATACACTTTACGGTACTGTAATAAATTAAAATTTAATTTTGAAAGGAATTTTTAAAATGGGAATTATTGAAGCAACAAGAAATTTAGGAGTAGAAATTCAAAAAGATGAGCGTTTTATTCGCTTTATAAAAGCAAAACTTGCAAATGACAATGACGAAACCTTGCAAAGTGGAATTGGCGAATTCAACACAATTCGTATGAATCTTGACCGTGAGATGAACAACGAGACACAGGATGAAGATAAAATCCGTGAACTTAACGAAAAACTCCGTGAAATCTATACCGCAGTTATGTCAAGCAAAACAATGCTTGAATACAACACCGCAAAAGCTGATGTTGATGCAATGCTTAATGACATAAACAGCATCATTATGCAGTGCGTTGAGGGTGAAGACCCAATGACAGCCGAGCCACAAACTGCTTGCACAGGCTCTTGTGCTAGTTGTTCAGGTTGCCATTGATCAAACATTTAACTTTTTAACCAAAGGGGATTAAAACTATGGCTGAGCTGTCACCAATGATGCGACAGTATATGGATATAAAATCGCAAAACCAAGACTGCATTATCTTTTACCGATTGGGTGATTTTTATGAAATGTTCTTTGACGATGCCATTAAGGGCTCGGAGGAACTTGAACTTACACTAACAGGTAGAGATTGTGGTTTGGATGAGCGCGCCCCAATGTGTGGCGTACCTTTTCATAGTGCAGAAGGTTATATTGCCCGTTTGGTTGAAAAGGGATATAAGGTTGCCATTTGTGAACAGGTTGAAGACCCTGCAACCGCCAAGGGCATAGTAAAGCGTGATATTGTGCGCATTGTTACCCCAGGTACTGTTATTGAAGGTGAAATGCTTGATGAGGGGCGCAACAACTATTTAGCGGCAATTTTTGAAAAAGATAATAAGATAGGTCTTTGCTTTGCCGATGCATCAACGGGTGAAGCGCACGTAACCGAGCTTTTTGGCGAGGATATGTACAGTGACCTTCAAAACGAGATTATGCGTTTTAGCCCAAGTGAAATTTTGATTGTTGCAAAATTAAAAGATAAAATTTCTGCCTTTTTAGAAGAAAAAATCACCGCGGCAATTTCTGTTCGTGATGATATTAGGTTTGATACAAACACTACCGAAGGATTGCTTTGTCAAAACTTTGGTATAATCAGCCCTGAAAATATTGGTATTGAAAATGGTAGTGTATCTCAAAGTGTTTTAGGTGCGGTAATTGACTACCTACACGAAAACGGAAAAACAGGCACTATAGCTATTAAAAACGTAAACGTTTACACCTCGGCGCAGTTTATGCAGCTTGACGTTACTGCGGCACGCAATCTTGAACTTTGTGAAACAATGCGCACCAAGTCAAAGCGTGGCTCTCTGCTTGGTGTGCTTGACAAAACCAAAACCGCTATGGGCAAACGCCTTATGCGTTCGTTTGTTTTACAGCCGCTACTCAGCATTCCCGAAATTACTATGCGTCAAAATGCGGTTGAGGAACTTTCAAACGATACCGTTATGCGCTGTGAGGCGCAGGAATATATGAGCGGCATACGCGATATTGAGCGTATGATGACCAAAATTGTTTATGGTACCGCAACAGCCAAAGAACTTTTGAGTCTTGCGGCTACGGCTCACCGTTTTCCTTATATAAAAGAGCTTCTATCATCGGCTAATTGCAAAATGTTAAAATCAATTTACAACGATATTGACACACTCGATGAAATAGTAGCACTTATTGATGCGGCTATTAGTGAGGATGCACCTGCTACCGTTCGTGAGGGTAAAATTATTAAAAAGGGTTATAACGAACAGGTTGATATGCTGCGTGAGGATATGGATGGAGGCACATCTTATCTTGCCGAAATTGAGGCGCGCGAGCGTGAGGCAACGGGAATTAAGAATTTGCGTGTTCGTTATAACAAGGTTTTTGGTTACTATATTGAGGTTACAAATTCTTTTCTTGAAAAAGTACCAGCGAGCTATGTTCGCAAGCAAACACTTACCAATTGTGAACGCTTTATAACCGACGAATTAAAACAGCTTGAAAATCGACTTCTTACTGCAAAAGACCGCGTTTTTCAGCTTGAATATGAAATTTTTAACAGTATTCGTGAAACTGTAGCAGCAGCGGCAAACCGTGTTCGCACAACTGCAACGGCAATTGCGCGACTTGACACAATGTGCTCAATGGCGCAGGTGGCGGTTGAAAACAACTATTGCCGTCCGCTTATAAATAACAACGGCGTAATTAGCATAAAAGGTGGCAGACACCCTGTAGTTGAAAAGCTGCTTAAAACCCCCTTTGTTTCTAACGATACATACCTTGATAACGTGGCCGACCGTTGCGCTATTATTACAGGACCTAATATGGCGGGTAAATCTACCTATATGCGTCAGGTGGCAATTATTACACTTATGGCGCAAATTGGCTCTTTTGTTCCGGCGCAAATGGCAGAAATTGGTGTAGTAGATGCAATATTTACCCGTGTTGGTGCATCCGATGATTTGGCAAGCGGTCAGTCTACCTTTATGGTAGAAATGAGCGAAATGGCGCACATTCTTAAAAACGCTACCAAAAACAGTCTACTTATAATTGACGAAATTGGTCGCGGCACCTCTACCTTTGATGGAATGTCAATAGCACGTGCAGTGCTTGAATACGTTTCCGACAAAAAGCGCCTAGGAGCTAAAAGCCTTTTTGCAACACATTATCACGAGCTTACCGAAATGGAAAATGAGCTTGACGGTATAAAGAACTATAACATAGCTGTTAAAAAACGCGGTGATGATATAATCTTCTTACGCCGCATAGTGCCTGGTGGCGCTGATGATAGCTATGGTATCGAGGTTGCAAAATTGGGCGGTATACCCGATTCAGTAATACGTCGCGCTAAACAAATACTTAAACAAACGCTTGAAAGCGGCATTGTTACATATAAAACGGTTGAAAGCAATACCGACCAAATGTCACTTGAAATGCAGGGCGCTACCGACATTTTACGCGAACTGCAGGCAATTGACGTAAATACACTTACTCCAATTGAGGCTATGGGAGTTCTTTTCGATATAGCTAACAAAGCAAAATCAATATAACAGGTTTGAGTAAAATTGCCCACAGCACAGTTTTTTGCTCGGGGCAGTACTGGATGTACAGCACCGCTCACTGCAAAACCGCACTGTGAACAATTTTCTTTCAAACCAATAAAACAGTTATTAAATTCAATAATTGACGATTTAAATAAAAAAGAGGTGGACAAAAATGCCAAAGATTAACGTACTGCCAAAATCCATTGCCGAGCTTATTGCGGCAGGTGAGGTTGTAGAACGTCCCGCATCAATAGTAAAAGAAGCGGTTGAAAACTCAATAGACGCAGGCGCCACTCACATAACCGTTGAAATTCAGCATGGTGGTATAACCTATATTCGTATTACCGATAACGGTTGCGGTATTGTAAGTGAGGACGTACCCAAGGCATTTTTGCGTCACGCTACCAGTAAAATCGGTAAAGCCACTGACCTTGATAGTATATCAACCCTTGGCTTCCGCGGTGAAGCCTTGGCGGCAACAAGCGCTGTATCACGCGTAGAATTATTTACAAAAACCGCTGAAGAAGATTTTGGTACACACTATAAAATTGAGGGCGGAGAAGAAATTTTATACGAAGAGGTTGGTTGCCCAGATGGCACAACCCTTATAGTTCGCGATTTGTTTTATAACACACCCGCACGTATGAAGTTTCTTAAAAAAGATGTTTCAGAGGGCACTACCGTATCTGCTATTATAGAACGTCAGGCGCTTTCACATCCTGAAATTGCTTTTAAACTTATTCGTGACGGTAAGCAAACACTTACTACCTCGGGCGACGGTAAACTCGTGTCAGCAGTTTACAGTGTTTTAGGCCGTGAAATTTCAAACACACTTATTCCCGCTAATTTAACACTTGACGGCGTTAAGGTTACAGGTCTTGTTTGTAAGCCGGTTTCTTGCCGTGCATCACGCGCGTACCAGTTTACATTCTTAAACGGCAGATATGTGCAGTCGGGTACTATTACTGCCGCTACTGAACAAGCCTATAAAAATAGCGCAATGGTGGGTAAGTTTCCCGTATTTGTGCTAAATGTGGAAATACCTTTTGAAACGGTAGATGTTAACGTTCATCCCGCTAAAACACAGGTTCGTTTTTCGGATGAAAAACGTGTGTTTACGGCCGTTTATAATGCTGTAAAAAACTCTATATTGTCGGGCGACACTCGGCCCGAAATTTCAGTAACACCACCAAAAAACAATACGTTTTTACATATGACTACCGAGCAGTATCGTCAAACGGCTGTTAATCTACCTGCACAAGAAGTAAAAGAGCAACCCAAAGAGGTTATAGAACAAAAGATTGTAAAACCAAAGGCAGAACCTATTCGCCTTAATGCAGATAATACCCCATTTTTCTTGCGCGATGAATTTAAACCTAACATACCCCAAAAAAAGATAGCGGTTGATATAGAAAAGGTTGTTGATGAAACACCCAAAATGTGTCAACCTATACTTAAAACTCAAGTAGTCGAAAAGGAATATTCACCAAAACAAGAAATTAAACTTATAGGCGAAGCCTTTAACACATATATCATAGCGCAAAAGGGCGACAGCGTTTTTATGATAGATAAGCACGCTGCCCACGAAAGAATACTCTTTAATAAATTAAAGGAAAATAACGTTATCGAAAGTCAGTCATTGCTTATTCCCGTTACAGTGAAGCTTATCGGTGATGAGTATACAGCTATGGTAAGCAATATATACTCACTTACCGATTACGGCTTTGAGGTAGAGGATTTTGGTAATGAATCGGTAATGGTGCGAGCCATTCCAGCAATGCTTTCTAAAGAAGATGCCGAAAGCACTATTATTGAGGCAGCACATAGTCTTGCGCAAAAGGGTAGCGTTAACCTTGACAGGATTGATGATATACTACACTCGGTTGCTTGCAAGGCTGCAATAAAGGCAGGATATATTACTACAGATACCGAAAAATTAAATCTTGCAATAAAGGTACTCTCTGATAACGATATTATGTATTGTCCTCACGGTCGCCCTGTTGCTTTTGAAATTAAAAAATATAATCTTGAAAAATATTTTGGAAGAATACAATGAAAAAACAAAAGATAATTTGTGTTGTAGGCCCTACGGCTTCGGGCAAAACGGGGCTTGGAATTGCGCTAAGTCAACACTTTGACGGTGAGGTAATTTCAGCCGACTCTATGCAAATTTATTGCGATATGCATATTGCCTCTGCCGCACCAGACATTAGCGAAACCGATGGTATACCACATCACTTGGTAGAATTTTTACCATACGGCAGTAGTTATACAGTTGCCGATTATGTAAAAGCGGCAAGACAAAAAATAGACGAAATTGCATCGCGAGGCAAAATGCCTATAATTGTAGGCGGTACAGGTCTTTATATAAATTCGCTTATAAATAATGTTGAATTTATCCCGCAGCAAACCAATTTTGAATTACGAGAGAGTATAACAGCAGAGTTTGACCGAGTAGGTGGCGAAGAAATGCTTAAACGTCTTGGTTTGATTGACCCCGAAGCTGCTGCTAAACTTCACGAAAATGATAAACGCCGAATAATTCGTGCTTTTGAAATTTATGAAATCACAGGTAATACAAAAAGTTTTAACGATGAGCAGTCAATTAAAAATGAATCACCCTATGATGCTACTATAATTGGCATAACATATCGTGACCGTGAAAAGCTTTATGAAAGAATAAACAACCGTGTTGATATAATGCACAAAAACGGTTTGCTTCAAGAGGCAAAAGCCGCATACGATAAAAACTTGGGCGGGGGTGCCGTTCAAGCAATAGGTCACAAGGAATTTTTTGATTACTTCAAGGGAGAAATATCGCTTGAGGAATCAGTTGAAAATTTAAAACGCTCAACTCGCCGTTATGCTAAACGCCAGCTTACTTGGTTTAATAAAGATGAGCGTATAAATTGGGTATACAAAGACGAAACTGATGACGCTGCAGAAACAGCGATAAAATTTATAAAGGAAGAGGAAAATTATGCGTGAGCACAAGGCATTAAAAATTATAATTTGCATTATAGCCGTAGTTTTTGTTGCGCATCAATTGTATTCTTCTTATTACAAGCCAGTTGTTACCGTTAGCGCTCAATATCATACCGCAGTTGAAGGTTTTAATATAAACGGAATATTTATACGTGAGGAAAAAATTGTTAACACCAACACAACGGGTACACTGCATTTTGTTTTATCTGATGGTGAAAGAGTAGCTAAAAACGGAACAATTGCTAATGTTTATTCTAATGCTGAGTCATCGGTTACAGTAAACAAAATAGAGCAGTTGAAATCACGTATAGCCGATATTGAAGAAATTCAGAGCTATAACGATGTAGAGGCGGCAGACATTTCGCTTGTAAATACAAAGGTTAACAACTCACTCAATACTATGCTTCGCGGTATAGCTGTAGGTAATTTTTCATCGGTTGAAGTTGATTCTGCATCACTGCTTACCAATATTAGCCGTAGGCAGATGATAACAGGTGAGCAGACCGATTTTTCGGAACGTCTTAACCAATTAAAATCCGAGCTTGATACTCTTAATGCATCACTTCCGCAACCTGTAGGCAGCATTACTACCGATACATCGGGATACTTTGTGTCAGGTGTAGACGGATATGAAGAGGTGCTTTCGTGTGAAAACATAGAAAGTATAACACCCGAATATATTGATGAATTAAAGTCACAAGCTGTTGCACAAACGGCAGTGGGTAAAATTGTGTCGGGATACACTTGGTATATAGCGGCAAAGGTAGATATAAGCGATTCTCTAAAATACAAAGCAGGTGACAATCTTACACTAAAAACAACAATAAAATCTGCGCCCGAGCTTAATGTAATGCTTGAAAAAATTAACACCACAAGCAGCAACAACACGGCGATTATGATTTTTTCATGTCAGCAAATGAATAGTGAGTTGGCATCAATGCGAAGTGGTAACGTTACAATAATAAACAACACCTATGCAGGACTTAAAATTCCTACAAAGGCATTGCGAGTTCAAGATGGTAAAACAGGTGTATTTGTACGTTCGGGAATAACGCTTAAATTTGTTGAGGTAAATGTTATTTACCGTACTGATGAATATATTATTTGTGAACAGCAAGTGAGCAACGAATCGGTACTTAGGCTTTATGATGACGTTGTTATCAAGGGAAAGAGGCTCTATGATGGAAAAATCATCGATTGATATTTTTAACCAAAACTATAAAATCATAACACAAAATATAGCTCGTGCAGCAGAAAAA
This sequence comes from Acutalibacteraceae bacterium, assembly GCA_045591155.1. GTDB lineage: Bacteria > Bacillota > Clostridia > Oscillospirales > Acutalibacteraceae > UBA737. The sequence goes on from JAZNSJ010000148.1 coordinate 13,983, forward strand.
TCGGGCAGAAGCCCCAACCAAATAACCCTGCTTGCAGCCACAAAAACGGTGGATATAGATGTTATAAATTATGCAATACAGTCGGGAATTGAGTTTATAGGTGAAAATCGAGTACAGGAGTTTTTATCAAAATACAATGATTACGCGCCTGTAAATCGACATTTTATTGGTCATTTGCAAACAAATAAGGTAAAGGATATAATTGATAAGGTTTCACTCATACATTCGGTTGATTCTTACCGTTTGGCTGCAGAGATTTCTAAGCAGGCACAAAAACGCAATATTACAGCAAATATTTTGCTTGAAATAAATATAGGTAACGAGCAAAGTAAATCAGGTTTTTGCTATGAAGAGGCTTGTGAAGCGGTGCAAAAAATAGCCCAGCTTGATGCTCTTAACATAAAGGGCTTAATGGCAATACCACCTATTTGCGAAAAGCCAGAGCAAAATCGACGCTATTTTGAAAAAATGAATAAACTGTTTATTGACATTGGCACTAAAAAAATAGATAATAGTAGTGTGGATGTTTTGTCTATGGGTATGTCGGATGACTACGAGGTGGCAATAGAAGAGGGCGCTACAATGGTGCGTCTTGGCACAGCGCTTTTTGGTAGACGAAATTACAATATATAAATTATATAAAGGAAGTGTATTTATGGGACTTTGGGAAAGTATAAAAAACATTATGATTATCCCCGATGAAGATGATTATGAAACCGATATAGGTGAAACAACCGAACGCGTACCGCGTGAAAGGGTTGTGGATGATGCATCCGTTGCACCTAAAAGGGAAGGTCCTGCAAAGCTTATAAAATCAAAAACAATTAACTATTCACAGTCTGGCAATGGTTTACAGGTGGTTCTTGTAAAGCCTGACCGTTTTGATGAGGTAACCAGCATTGCCGACCATCTTAACGAGGGTAAAACAGTAGTGCTTAATCTTGAGGAAAGCGCACGTGATGTAAGCCGTAGAATAGTTGACTTTTTAAGTGGCGTTGCGTATGCTAACGGCGGTAATATGCGCAAGGTTGCAAAAAACACCTTTATAATAGTTGCACGCGGCGTAGATGTTATGGGTGAGCTTTTACCAGAGGAATTTGAGGACGGTAAAATTTACTTTTAATGGATATAAATCTTTTATGTGCCAGAATTGATGATTTAAAACAAATTAGTCAAAAGGCAAATTCGCCCAAGTTTATGGGCTTTTTAACAGCGCAAGAGGCTGCTGTAGCACAAGGCCGATTTAATATTAGTGAAAAATACCGATTGTTTGGCGGTTATGACGGTGCCGAGCGAGTTATGATAGGCGCCTTGCCTGATTGGTGTGATAATCCCGTTTTTCCTATAAAGGCAATTACAATTACATACCGCAAGTGTGATACCCTTTCGCATCGTGACTTTTTAGGGGCTTTAATGGCACTTGGTATTACAAGGGAAACGGTTGGCGATATACTTGTAGAAAAAGGCAGAGCGGTTATTTTTGTTTGTGATAATATATCTAAATTTGTGTTAACCCAAATTAACAAGATAGGTAACGTGGGAGTTACGCTTACAGAGGGTTGTTTTGAACCTTTGCCGCAAATCAGCCAAAAGCAATCATTTAGTACAACAATTGCTTCGCTTAGAATTGATTGTGTAGTTGCGGCGATTTGTAATATGTCACGCGGACAGGCTTGCCAAAAAATTGCTGATGGTTATGTTTCGGTTAATTCGGTATGTGTTACAAAAACCACCGTTAATATTAAACAAAACGATAAAATAACGGTAAGACAAAGGGGTAAATTTGATATAGCTTCTTGTGAAGGTCATTCAAAATCGGGTAGAATTATTTTAAAATACAATAAATATGTATAGGGAGAAATAATATGTTAAGTGCAAATGAAATAAGAAATATACGTTTTTCAACGGCTATGGGCGGATATAAAAAAGAAGAGGTTGATATTCTTCTTGATAAAGTAGAGGCCGATTATGAACAGTTTGAACGCACCTTGCGTGAAATGAACAATAGAATAAATGAGCTTAACGCCGAACTTGAGGAAAGCAAAAATGCTCAGGGTAATATACAAAATGTATTGGTAAGCGCACAAAAATTTGCCGACCAGATAGTTGAAGAGGCAAAAACCAAAAGCGCCGAGATTATTTCATCGGCACAAGCAAGTATTGAAAAAATTACCGAGCAAGAAAAAGAGCTCACAAGTGCGTTTGATAAAAAAGCGGGTGAGCGTAAAGATGCGCTTCAAAGCGATATTGAAAAAATCATTGCCAACGCCGAGCAAAAACAAAACGCAGTAGAAACTGCTACACAGGATTGTATTGACCGTCAACAGTTGCTATTTAACAAAATTAAGTTAGAGGTTGCTGCTTTTAAGGCTGAAATTACAAATAAGTACAAGGAACATCTTGAGCTGCTTTCAAGTCTTCCAGACACAGTACCAAGCGATCCTACCGAAATTGCCGCTGCAATATCCCAATCGTTTGATAATGTTCCCACTGTAGAGGATTATGTAAAAAATCCGCAGGCTATTATACAGCATCAAGAATCTGAAGAAGTACAAGATGTTGAAACAATATCAGATGAGTCCGCAGAACAGCCAGTATCTACAGGATTTGTAATTAATTCCGACGGATTTGATATTGACGATGATGAAGAAGATATTGATGATGATGTCTAATGATTATTAAATTTTAGGAGTGCGTAATAGGTGATAACATATATTTTAGCGGCACTTACAGGAGCGTTAGTGTTAGTTACCGATCAATTCACCAAGGTCTATATTTCAAACAATTTTGAAATGGCAAAGTCATACGATTTTTTACCTGGACTTATTGACATAACATATATTCATAACGACGGCGGCGCCTGGGGAATGCTTGGCGGCTATACGTGGCTGTTGCTTTCGGTTACTATTGTTGTTATGCTTGTTTGTATAGCACTATTACTTAAGTGCGGCGCAAAAGATAAGCTTATGTTTTGGGCAATAGTACTCGTTTTATCCGGTGGTATTGGCAATATGGTAGACCGTGTTTTTCGCGGTGGAAATGTAATAGATTTTTTGCACTTTGAATTTTGGCCAACATTCCCAGTATTTAATGTTGCCGATTGTGCTATAGTTATTGGCGCGGGACTTTTAATGTTGTATTTCTTTAAAGGAATTATAGATGAAGAAAAGCAAAAGCGTCGCACAATTTCAGATGCTATTGACAAGCAACAAACACTTGAAGAAAATGAAAATAATTAATCTTACATTTGACGACGGCGAAAGCCGCCGTCTTGATGTGTTTTTAGCGCAAAAAGTTGAAATTACGCGCTCGTATGCAGCAACACTTATATCAGACGGTTGTGTTACGGTAAACGGCAATAATGCATCTAAAAACACAAAATTAAAAGTAGGCGATAGGGTAGATATAACAATTCCTAACCCTCAGGAATATACAGCACAGCCCGAAAACATACCGCTTGATATTGTGTATGAGGATGAACACTTACTGGTGGTAAATAAGCCCAAGGATATGGTAGTGCATCCAGCTGCCGGCAATTACAGCGGTACGCTTGTAAATGCCGTGCTTTATCATTGTGGTGACAGTCTTTCGGGTATTAACGGTGTTATGCGCCCTGGTATTTTGCACCGAATAGATAAAAACACAAGCGGACTTTTACTTATTGCAAAAAATGATAATGCGCACAACTTTTTAGCACAGCAAATTAAAGAGCATTCGCTTACGCGTGAATATGAGGCCGTGGTTTACGGAAATGTAAAAAGTGACAGCGGTACTGTGAATGCACCTATTGCAAGACATCCTGTAAAACGCAAACAGATGGCAATTGTATCGGGCGGTAAAGAAGCAGTTACACATTATACTGTACTTGAGCGTTTTGGAAATTTTACCCATATTTCTTTGCGGCTAGAAACAGGACGCACCCATCAAATAAGGGTGCATATGGCGTCACTTGGTCACGCTGTTGCAGGTGACGATGTTTACGGACCTAAAAAGGTTATAACAAAGCTTTGCGGCCAATGCTTACATGCGCGTAAAATAGGGTTTATTCACCCTCAAACACACGAATATATGGAGTTTACAAGTGAACTTCCGCAATATTTTACAAAATTTTTAAATGAGTGCAGAGGTTAAAAAATAATAATGGGAATTTTTGACGGATGCTTACTTGCCTGTGATATAGACGGTACACTGCTTGTAAACGATTATATACCGCAAAAAAATATTGATAAAATAAAATATTTTGTAAGCGAGGGTGGTTGCTTTTCTCTTGCTACGGGTAGAACAGCAGGGGCAATATCTTACATTACAAGCCGTATTAATTGTATATCTCCGTCTATTGTGGCAAACGGTAGTATGATTTATGATATAAAAAATGACAAGGCAATTTATGAGCTTTTTGTGCCAAAAAGCGACTGCCATATTGTAAAGGCAGTGCTTGATAGATGCAAGACGGTTGGCATAGAGGCGCACAGTGGCAAAAAGGTTTTGGTTTTAAATGAGAGTGCCGAAACCGTTGACCACGAAAATTATGAAAATCTTGATGCATTACCGCTTGATTATGAAACTGCTTTGCAGTATAATTGGAACAAGGTTATTTATCTTTTTGCAAATGATGACGAAGCAAGGATTACAAAGGATGTAATTTCGCAATTTGAACATAATTCGCAGTTTGTAGATACCTCGGCTATAATCGATGGGCGCCGTCGTTTTTACTTTGAGCACGTGCCCAAAAATGTATCAAAGGCTACTACGCTAAAAATACTTTGTGAAAAGCTAAATATAAATACGGGTTGTTGTTACGCAATAGGCGATTATTATAACGACCTTGAAATGATTAAGGCAGCCGACATTGGCGCGGCTCTTGCCGACTCGCCCTGTGAAGTTAAAGAGGCGGCAAAAATAGTAGTATGTAATGCACAAAACGGCGCAGTTGCCGATTTTATAGATTATCTTACCGAAAGGAAAACAAACAATGGATGCAGCACTTAAAAAACAGTTAGAAGAAATTGCCTGCAAGGTACGTATAGGTATTATTGAAGGCGTACACGCAGCAAAAGCAGGTCACCCCGGTGGCTCGCTTTCAATAGCTGAGATACTTACATATCTTTATTTTAAAGAAATGAACATTGACCCTAAAAACCCAAAGGATCCTAAGCGTGACCGTTTTGTTCTTTCTAAAGGGCATGCCGCTCCCGCACTGTATGCAACACTTGCCCAGCGTGGTTATTTTTCTCCTGACGAGTTACTTACCCTACGGCATATAGGATCAAGGCTTCAGGGTCATCCCGATATGAAAAATATACCGGGTGTTGATATGTCGACAGGCTCACTAGGTCAGGGTATATCTACGGCCGTTGGTATGGCGCTTTCATCCAAGCATTTCGGTGATAACTATAATGTTTATACAATTTTAGGTGACGGCGAAATAGAGGAAGGTCAGGTTTGGGAGGCTGCAATGTTTGCAAGCAATAAAAAACTCTCTAATCTTACAGCCTTTGTAGATCTTAACAATCTTCAGATTGACGGTACTATTGATGAGGTAAACTCTGCTAAACCTGTAGACAAAAAATTTGAGGCTTTTGGTTGGCACGCAATTACCATTGATGGTCACGATTATGACGATATTGAATCGGCGCTTAACGAGGCAAAAACCATTGATAAACCCGTAGTAATAATTGCCCAAACCATAAAAGGTAAGGGTGTATCATATATGGAAAATGCGGTTAACTGGCATGGCGCCGCACCCAATGACGAGCTTTATGCCGTAGCTATGGAAGAACTTACTGCAGCGCTTGCTGCATTCAACTAAGGAGGTGGGCATTTATGTCAGAAATTAAAACAGTTGCAACACGCGTTGGTTTTGGTGAAACCTTGGTAGAGCTTGGTGCTGAACGCGATGACTTTATAGTAATGGATGCCGACCTTGCTGCTGCAACACAGACAGGCAAGTTTAAAAAGGCATATCCCGAACGTTTTTATAACTGTGGTATTGCCGAGCAAAATATGGTAAGTATTGCTGCCGGTATTGCCGCTACAGGCAAAAAGGTAGTTGTAAGCTCATTTGCTATGTTTGCGGCAGGTCGCGCTTTTGAACAGGTTCGTAACTCGGTGGGTTATCCACACCTTAACGTAATTATAGGTGCAACACACGCAGGTATTTCTGTTGGTGAAGACGGCGCAACACACCAGTGCAACGAGGATATTGCAATTATGCGCACAATTCCCGGTATGACCATTATTAACCCCGCAGACGATACAGAGGCTCGTTTGGCTGTTCGCGCAGCATTCGAGTGTGACGGACCAGTTTATATGAGATTTGGCAGACTTGCAGTTCCCGTTGTCTTTGATGAGAGCTACAAGTTCCAGATTGGTAAAGGTGTAGAATTACGCGAGGGCAACGATGTTACCATTATTGCAACAGGTCTTATGGTTAAAGAGGCGCTCGAGGCTTATGACCTACTTAATGCTGAGGGTATTAATGCGCGTATTATAAATATGGCAACCATTAAGCCAATTGACCGCGATATTATAATCAAAGCAGCACGTGAAACCGGCGCAATAGTTACCGCAGAGGAACACTCGGTAATAGGCGGCCTCGGCTCTGCCGTAAGCGAGGTTGTTTGCGAAACTGTACCCGTACCTGTTGTAAAGCTTGGCATTTACGATGTTTTTGGTCATTCAGGTCCTGCGGTAAAACTGCTTGATGAATTTGGACTTAGAGCTGTAAATATTGTAGAAAAAGCAAAAGAAGCAATAGCGCTTAAAAATGCATAATTAACTAAAACTAAGGCACTGCTTGAAGTTTCAAGCAGTGCCTTTTCAAATAGAATTAAAAAAATTGTTTAATTTTAATATTGTATCTATTTGTTTTAATATCAAATAATCGTCAACGCCTTTTAAAAATGAAAATTCTTTAATAATTATGTGTCCACAGTTTTTATCATATTGAGTAAGTGATAATAAATATGTAATACAATTAAGCTCAAATATTAAATCTTCTAGGTTGTCAAGTTGTTTAATTTTTAATTCTTTCATAATTGTGCCTCCAACAAATATATCCAAATGGTTATATAATACTCGTATTTTAACACTATTGTGTTAAAATGTCAATACCAAATGGTTATTATTTGAGGTGAAAATATGAGTTGCTATTATTCAAGGTTAAAGGATTTGCGTGAGGATAACGATTTTTCGCAGCAATATGTTGCCAACTATCTTTGTATGAAACAACCACAATATAGTCGTTATGAGAGAGGATTGCGAGATATACCTACAGATATGCTTATTAAATTATCCAAACTTTACAACACTTCTGTAGATTATATATTGGGATTAACTAATAATAAATGATTATGTGTTATATAAACTAAGACACTGCTTGAAGTTTCAAGCAGTGCCTTT
>JAZNSJ010000149.1:0-9928 GCA_045591155.1 Acutalibacteraceae bacterium
TATGGCTTTGTGTTGGGCTATGGTTTAGCACCATACGGCTTTGCTGTGCCTGGTGTAATATACTTTTTGTCAGGAATATGGCGGCGTTATAAGGTGCTCGCTCGCGATATATAAAACAAAGGAGAATTTATTATGCCGAAGGTTTTTCCCGAACTTAAATCCTCGCCCGTCATCAAAAGATACGAGGGCAATCCCATTCTTTCTATGAAAGATATACCATATGAGGCTACCTGTATTTATAATGCAGGCATTACTAAATATAACGGCAAATACGTTATGGTTTTTCGCAACGATGTCCGCACCAACGGTTACGGAACAATGCCGCTTTCTCGCATAGATTTAGGTCTTGCTACAAGTGACGACGGTATTAATTGGGTTGTTAGCGACAAGCCGTTTATACCTCAGTCGGCAATTGAAACCGAAGAAATAGAGCGCATATACGACCCGCGTCTTACTGTAATAGACGGAGTTTTACATATGTGCTTTGCGGTTGACACTAAGCACGGTGTTCACGGCGGCGTTGGTATAATACACGACCTTGAGCGGCTTGAGATTATGAGCATTTCAGCTCCAGATAATCGCAATATGGTGCTTTTCCCCGAAAAGATAAACGGATTATACACCCGACTTGAAAGACCTTTCCCCGTATACTCACGCGGCGGCAAAGACCGTTTTGATATTTGGTATGCACAGTCGCCTGACCTTAAATTCTGGGGCAATAACAAGCTTCTTTTAGCTGTAGAAAATGTACCCTATGCCAACGACAAAATTGGTCCTGCTGCGCCACCAATAAAGACCGAAAAGGGTTGGCTTACTACCTTCCACACAGTAGATATTGACCACACACGCGGCAAAAACGGTTGGGAAGAAACTTGGAAAAAACGCTACTGCGCAGGTATAATGCTGCTTGACCTTAATGACCCATCAAAAGTAATTGGTATGAGCAAACTGCCGCTTTTAGCGCCAGAAACCGATTACGAGGTTGACGAGGGATTACGCCAAAACGTTATATTCCCCGGCGGTATGATACTTGAAGACGACGGTGAGGTTAAAATATATTACGGCGCATCCGACACGGTTGAGTGCCTTGCAACCGCAAATGTAAACGACCTTATAAATCTTTGTATAGATAAAAAATAAGCAAAAAACATTAAAATAAAATCGGTAAACCGTGTATCAGTTTACCGATTTTATTCTTTTAATTAATAGTATTACAAACCATAACAATGTTATAATAACAAGTGTTGAAAACAATATGTCCCCCATTTTTGTATACAATGTTTGTTGGTTGCAAAAATATACGCTTTCACATATAATTCCCCGCTCGTTCACATCAAGCTGTGACACCACCCTGCCGCACGGGTCTATCACCGCCGAAATTCCCGAATTTGCACTGCGAATAAGGTATCTGCCGTTTTCTATACTTCTAAATATACCGTGAGCCAAATGCTGTTTCATTGCGGGCGAATCCTTAAGCCAAGAGTCATTGGTAACCTCTACCATAAGCTCTGCGCCGTCAAGTACACTTTTGCGGGCAAGATACGGATATATGCTTTCAAAACAAATTATGTTGCCTATCTTTCCGCCTGCTGCATCCATAATTGCGGTACTGTTGCCCGAAACATAATCATCTTCAACAATATTTAATTCTGTTAAAAATGGAAATATTTTAGAAAGTGTTTTTTGGTATGGCATATATTCGCCAAAAGGCACAAGCTGTCTTTTGGTATATGTGGCAAGCACACCGCTTTTGTCGACAAGTAGGGTGTTATTGGTGTTGTATTTGCCCGAATCTAAAAGTATTCCTGCAAGTATAGGGGTATCAATTTGTTTTGACAAGTTTTTATATTGCTTTAAAGCTTTTTGATTTTTATACACCTTTGGCACGGCGCTTTCGGGCCACAACACCAATTCGACATCATCGGTAATATTATCTTTAGTAAGTGACGAATAAATATCATAGCATATTGTATCGCCGTCGCTATCCCATTTTTCGTCCTGCGGAACACTGGCTTGAACGGTCATAATGGTGGTTTTTGTTCCGTTTTGTGTTTGATTAATTTTTACAATACCAAAACCCAAATTTGCGCTAAAGATAATAAATGCTGCCACAATTGCGGCAATACGTTTTTTGTTTTTGAAACAAATGGCAACAGTTATAAGTGCGTTTATCGTAAGAATTAGCATATCAACGCCGTCAATACCAAAAAGCGATGCCGACTGCACAAGTGCGGTTGCTTTGTATTGACCAAGCGCTATTCTGACCCAAGGAAAAGAAAGTTCGCCAATTTGGGTTAGCTTTTGCGTTGCAATAATACACAATATGGCAACAAGCGATAAAAACACAGAATTTTTGGTAATCTTGTTTACCAAATAACAACATATAAATGGTATGCACCAAAGCACACCGTGAACCGCGCTTATACCAAACCACGCAAGGCACACCACCGCTACCGACGAGCCGCTTGTAAGGTTTACATAGTCAAGTGGATAAAACCATAAAAACCAATAGTAAATACAAATGTGATATATAAGTCCAAATAAAAATCCACGGCCTATAGCATATCGTAGCTTATCGCCGCTTTTAGTAATTATTACATAAAAAAGAGGTATAAAAGAAAACCACGAAAGTAAAAATGCGTTTTCAAAGGTAAGCGGCAAGGCAGATAAAACAGCGCTAAAAAACAACAAAACAACTGGTTTTGTAACAAGTTTTTTCAATTTAATTTTACCGCCTCCTTTAGTTGCTTTTTAACATTGTAACACATTAATTTTACATTTTCTACATAATTATTTAACTTTATTAATTTGAAGCTTATTTTAATTGACTTTTTTAGAAATATATATTATATTTGAGTCAAGAAAAACCGAAAGGCTGGTTTAAAATTATGAATTTTTATGAAAAGTTTACAGCAAATTATCCAAGACAGGATACCGATAAGTTTTTTGATGTAGTAAATAATAAAAAATTTGACGGCTGGCTCGATAAAAGCCTTAATCTTATTACCGATATGCAACTTCGCGACGCAGATATGTGGCGCCTTTTTGTACAGCAGTTTCGCATTGATGCCGATGTTGCCGACGCAGGTTGGCGCGGTGAATTCTGGGGCAAGATGATGCGCGGCGCGTGTTTTGTATATAGCTATTCAAAGGACGAGGCGCTTTATAATGTGCTAAAAGAAAGTGTTTGCGATATGATGACTGCGCAGGACACACTAGGCCGTATTAGCACCTACAGCGTAGAAAAGGAATTTGACGGTTGGGACTTGTGGAGCCGTAAGTATGTTTTGCTTGGAATGCAGTATTTTATAGAAATTTGTGATGATAAAGAGTTTAACACTGCAGTAATTGAATGTATGAAAAAGCAGGTTGACTATCTTATGACAAAAATCGGCTGGTCAAAAGACGGTAAGTTGCTTATAACCCGCCTTACACGTCATTGGCGAGGACTTAATTCTTCTTCAATATTAGAGCCGATTGTTCGTCTTTATTCACTTACCGAGGATGAAAAATATTTGAAATTTGCTGATTATATTGTATCTTGCGGCGGTATGGATGTTGAAAATGTGTTTGAATTGGCCTACCGCAATGAAATGCACCCTTATCAGTATCCTGTAACCAAGGCTTATGAAATGACCTCTTGCTTTGTAGGTTTGTTAGAATATTACCGCATACGCAAAAATGAAAGACATTTAAAGGCGATCATCAACTTTGCAAACCGCATTTTAGAGGATGACTTTACAGTTATAGGTTCGGCAGGCTGCACACACGAATTGTTTGACCACTCTACCGTGCGTCAGGCAAACCCCGACCGTGGCGATCCACGCGCTCAGGAAACCTGCGTAACGGTAACACTTATGCAGTTTTTCTATCAGCTTAACCTTATAACAGGTAACCCACGTTATATGGATGCCTTTGAGCGTTCGCTTTACAACGGCTATTTAGGCGCAATAAATACCGATAATGCCATTGACCTGCGCGCTAAGGAGCTATATCCGGATGTTCAAATGGTACCAATGCCGTTTGACAGTTATAGCCCATTAACTCCAGGTAAGCGTGGCAACGGCACAGGCGGTTTTAGAGTTTTTGAAAACGGTAGATATTACGGCTGTTGTATATGCATAGGCTCGGCAGGCATTGGTGTTGCTATGAAATCAGCTGTGTTTACAAGTAAGTCGGGCTTGGTTGTAAATCTTTATGAAAACGGTACCGTTACACAACCGCTTGCAAATGGAAAAACAGCAACCCTTAAATTTGATACCAAGTATCCTGTTGGCGAAAATGTAAAAATTACAGTTGATACCGATAGCACGGATGATTTTGAAATACTTATAAGAAATCCCGAATGGAGCGCAAACACGACCGCCGCTGTGAACGGAAAAGCAATTACAGTAACCAAGGGATATATTTCAATTTATCGCAAGTGGGAGGCGGGCGACACTATAGAAATAACCTTTGATATGCGAGCCAAAGCCATTTACCCCATACCCTACGGCAGTCAGATTTTGATGAACAAGGTTTTTTGGGGTGCTAACTGTATGTCACCCACATTTGACCGTGAGCATCCATCAACCAAAAATCATATTGCAATTCAGCGCGGTCCTTTAATGCTGGCTCAGGAAAACCGTTTGGGTTATAGCGTTGATGATGCTGTAAGTGTAAAGGTAGACGAGGACGGTTATGTAGATATAACCGTTCCCGAAACAAAAATTTCTCCATACGCTTGCGCAATAGAGGTACAGGTTCCCACCACCGATGGTGACAGCTTTACAGTTACCGATTATGCATCTGCAGGTAAGCTTTGGAACGATGAAAGTAAAATGGCTGTGTGGTTTAATACAAAATGATTTATACTGTAACATTTAATCCTGCAGTTGATTATGCTATTACTACCAATACAATTATAAACGGTGCCGTAAACCGCACAAAAGATGAGCATATAAATTTTGGCGGCAAGGGTATAAATGTGTCACTTGTGCTTAAACGGTTAAAAACACCATCGGTAGTATTAGGATTTGTTGGCGGATTTACGGGTGAAGCGCTTTGTCACTACCTAACTCAAGAGGATATTGTATGTGATTTTGTAAAAATAAAGGGTAATACCAGAATAAACGTAAAACTCAACGATACAGACATAAACGCGTGTGGTCCCGATATTTTGGATAGCGACATAATGAAACTTTTTTATAAGCTTGACAATATTAAAAAGGGTGATTTTTTGGTGCTTTCGGGTAGTGTTCAAAAATCTGTACCTAAAAATATATATGCGCTTATACTTGAAAGGCTAAAAAATAAAGGTATAAATATAGTGATCGATGCCGAAACACAGTTGCTACTACCCACGTTAAAGTATAACCCTTTTTTAATAAAACCAAACCACCACGAGTTAAGTGAGATTTTTGCTACACAGATAAATGATTTTGATACTGCAATTTTATATGCTAAAAAGCTACAGCAAATGGGCGGTAAAAATGTAATGGTGTCAATGGGCGAAAAGGGTGGCGTTTTGCTTGACGAGGGTGGCACCGCTTTTACACAAGCCGCGCCAAATGGCACAGTTATAAGTGCGGTGGGTGCAGGCGACAGTATGGTTGCTGCATTTTTGGCACAGTATTTAAAGAGTGGAGACTATAAAGATTGTTTAAAATTGGCTGTTGCGGCCGGTAGCGCTACAGCGTTTTCGTACGGACTTGCAAATCACGGTAAAATTAAAGAAATTTACAATAATATGTGAGGGTAAAAATATGAGATATACATTTATGCGTTTTCCAGACGGTAAGGCAAAAGCTGTAACATTAAGTTATGATGATGGAAGAAAAAGTGATATTCGCTTTAGCGATATGTTAGAGCGTTACGGGTTAAAATGCACATTTAATATTAATGGCGCAAAATTCCGAAACGATGAGCACCACCTTACACATGACGATATACAAAAATATATTATTGACCGTGGTCACGAGATTGCTGTGCACGGTTATTATCATCGTGCATCGGGTACTTTGCGTGCAATAGAGGGCATACGTGATGTGCTTGATAACCGTATTGAGCTTGAGCAAGAATTTGACACTATAATTCGCGGTATGGCATATCCCGACAGTGGCATTACCAATTTTTCTAGCCCCGATTATTCTTATGAAAAGGTAAAAAACTACCTGACCGAGCTTGATATAGCATACTCACGTACTTTAGGCGGTGACAACGGAAGATTTATGTTGCCAGAGGATTGGCATCGTTGGATGCCCACCGCACACCATGACAACCCAAATGTTTTGCCATGGATAGATACGTTTTTAAGCCTTGACTTTTCCGAAAGTATGTACGTTGCATCTCGTCGCTCAAGACTTTTTTACCTTTGGGGTCACAGTTTTGAATTCGATAGCAAAAACAACTGGGAACACGGTGAAGAAATTTGTAAAAGGCTTGGCGGTCACGGCGATATCTGGTATGCTACCAATATTGAAATTTATGATTATGTTAACGCATATAACTCTTTAATTTACAGTGCCGATAATACTAAAATTTACAATCCAACACTGCAAACAATATGGCTAGACATAGATAAAAAGTTATATAAAATTAAACCCGGAGAAACTTTAAGGATATAAAAATCAAGGCTGAAAATCAGCCTTGATTTTATTATTATATGTATAGAATTTGGGTAATATACCATATATAGTTGTATAGTAGCGTGATATGCATCAGGGTAAATTTGGATGGTTTGACAATATTTTTGACATTTTTTGACATAAAACGCAAAAATTAAAAGGTTACAAGTTTGTAACCTTTTAAAAAATGCTTGTTTTTTGTGCATATTATACAAAATCGAGCGTGTTTATATGTTTGACATAGTTAAAAAAATGGGGTATACTAACATCCGTTGGCGCAAATGCGCCATATACTAAGAATGTGAAACATATTAAAAAAGGAGTCGTTCGATGCTTAGATTTAACAAAAGCGGTTTTGGCTTTATAAAGCTTTCGCATATGCGTATGCCGCTTGTGGCTTTACTTTTAATAGCCTCTATCTGTGCAGCAACCTTGCTTTTTGGTACTGTAAATACATTCGCTATAACAGATGGCGAAAATACTCATAAAATTCATACCCTTTCAACCGATGTAAGCGATGCAATCACCGTTGCAGGTTTCAGTACCGAACAATACAAGGTTTTAAGTGTAAGCGCTGCTGATAATATAACAAGTGTTTCATTAGCATATAAATTTCCTGTTTATATTACTGTTGGCGAAAAAACTATCGAGACAGGTGCTATTCAGTCTACTGTAGCTGAAATTCTTGCAAATGCAGGCTTTACAGTTGATAATCACGATATGGTTGAACCTTCACTCGATACCGTAATAAGTGATACAGCGTATATTGATTATACAAACATCGATTATGTTACAGGTAGCTATACCGAAGCAATACCTTGCAATGTAAAAACAGTTTATTCATCTAAATTAGATGCCGGAACAACCACTCTTTCTGAGGGTAAGGACGGCGAACAACAGGTTAACTACACTGCCAAAGTTGTAAACGGCGTAACAGTAGAAACTGTTGTTGATAGTAGAATTACACTCAGCGCTGCTGTTGATGGCACAAAAACCATCGGCACCAAAAAGGCTGCTGTTACTACAAGTGAAAGTGTAAAAACAGTTTCAACACTTGCATCCCCCACAATTGAACTTGATGAAAACGGAAATCCCGTTAACTTTAAAAAGCATATTACCGTTCAGGCTACTGCTTATACCTACACAGGCAATAACTGTTCAACAGGTGTAGCGCCACAGCCAGGTTATATTGCAGTTAATCCTAATGTAATTCCATACGGAACTAAAATGTACATTAAATCAAGTGATGGTACTTACATTTATGGTTATGCTGTAGCGGCTGATACAGGCGGATTTATCAAAAGCCGTCCTAACAATGTTGACTTGTTTATGTCAAGTAAGGCAGCATGTACAGCCTTTGGCAGACGTAATGTTGAAATTTATATATTAGAGTAATATTAAACGCCCAAGATTTTCTTGGGCGTTTGCTTTTTTACTGTTTTTTAATTAAGAACCATAAAATAGTAAGGATTTGTAAAACCGCGGCTACAATAAAAATAAGCGATATTTTATGAAGATTAACGGTTAGCATAATACAAAGCGCTACTGACCAAATGAGTGTTGATATTGCGGCAAATAGGTGTATTTTTTTCCACCATACACAAGAAAAGACAATTCCAACTATAGCGCTTACAGGAATTGCATATATGTAAAACAGCCACCACGTTTTAATATCGGGGAATAAGATTTCAAACAAAAAGAAAAGGACCGTAGCAACAAGCCATGCAACACCGATTGATAAAAGCGTAATTATTGTTTTGTTTCGGGTTGTCATCAACCTACGACGTGGTTTTTCGGCAATCATATCATTTATTGTAAGTCCAAATATATCAGCAAGACGTGCTGTTACCAAAAGGTCGGGCAGGCCGTCGCCTCGTTCCCATTTGGAAATGGATTTGTCCGAATAATTAAGTTTTTCGGCAAGCTCGGTTTGGGTAAGACCTAATTGTTTTCGATAATGGCACAGATTATTTGCAAATTGTTTTTTGAGACCGTCTTCGGTGAATGGCACGGGTTGTTCACTTCCTTTCATAAAGATATTATATAATAATTTTTCTATCAATTCAATAATAAAATGTTAACACTACTTTACTTTTGTAAAATTACCAAAAGTGTTACCTACGTTTTCAACAAAGGAAAAGGTGTTATCGTATTTTTTAAGTATGTCTTGAAAATCTATAATCTGATGCTTGTTTACAACGCATATCAAAACATCCTTTGCTTCCTTTTTATATGCGCCAACAGCGGAAAGCTTTGTGGCGCCATGGTGAAGGGTATGCAAAATTTCGTTGCTTATTTTATCGGCATGGGTGGTTATAACCGTAAACTTATATGCTTGCTTTGAGCCTTGAATAATAATGTTGCCGAGAAAAGTGGATATAAAGCAATAAATTATACATAGGCAAACAGGTTTGTAGTCGTAGGTCATATTGCCTGATGTATCGGGTTTTGAATATACAAAAAACGAAACAACTGCAACTATGGCATTAAGGGTGAGGGTTATCCAAAAGAAATTAAGATAAGGTTTTTTTATACTAATATATTTTGAAATTATATCTGTACCACCTGTAGAGGCGTTGTGACGCGCGCACATACCGTAGACAAGACCACCTAAGGTACCGCTTATTATTACAGGGTATATAGTGTCGTGCCCACCGGCATCGTACTGAAAGCCCGTAAATTCCATCTGCTGTAATCCTAAATACACAAAAGAGTAAACAAGGCAAAACAACAACGATTTTTTTGCAAAATCACGGTTTACAAAAAAGTAAGCAAGTAAACAAAGCGGAACATTTATTATAAGTGACATATAACCAATGCTAAACCCTGTTTTGTACTGTATCATAGTGGCGATACCGTTAATACCTGCAGGGGCGAAGTTATTTTTTACAATAAAAAGTTGGTAGGTAAACGCAAGTAAAATTGCCGCCAAAATCACAAAAAGGTATGCGCTTAATTTTTTAAATACTTTCATTTTTATCACCCAAAGACATTGTAACACAATATAAAAATTTTGCAACAAAAAACAGAGGCGAATTTATTCGCCTCTGTAAATTTTTGGTTTATTATTCCTTATTTGAGTCCTCAATAACCTTTGCGGCTATGTTTGCAGGTACGGTTTCATATCTTGCAAACTCTAGTGTAAAGGTGGCTGTGCCCTGCGTTAGAGAACGCATAGCGGTCGAGAAGTCAGACATTTCAGCAGTAGGTACCTCGCCGATAATTTCCTGCATTTTATTTTCCATAGGATTCATACCAATGATTCTACCACGACGTTTATTTATATCACCAATAACATCGCCCAGCATATCGTCGGGAACCAA
>JAZNSJ010000150.1:0-5998 GCA_045591155.1 Acutalibacteraceae bacterium
GATTATATTACCACACACCAACAGGTTTGTCAACACTTTTTTTCAGTTTTTTTAAACTTTTTTCAAACTTTTTTTCGCGGCGGTTTTCGACACAATATGTAGGGGTAAAAACCTTGGTTAACCACAATGATAAAGAAAAAAGCGGACAGGTTTTTTTAAACTGTCCGCTACAAATGATTTATTTATGCTAAAAAGTTAAAAGTGCCTATCGACTGTAAGAAAAGTAATACCATAAGCGCAGGCGCTACGTATTTTATCATAACGGTATAAAGCTTCTTTCTGCCAAATTTCACACCGCTGCTTTCGACCTCATCTATAACCCATTTTGGTTTTACTACCCATCCGATTACTATGCAGGTCAGCAATGAGATTATCGGCATAAATAGACTGTTGCTTATATAATCAAGCACATCGAGCAGATTCTGGCCTGTAGCACCCGTAGGAAGCGTTATACCAAAGCTTAACACATTATAACCAAGACACACCACAACAGCCGCAGCCGCCGATAAAACGGCGATTATAACACTTATCTTTTTGCGGCTTGTTTTAAAGGTTTCCATACAAGCCCCAACAATAGCCTCCATAATAGATACGCTTGATGTCAGCGCCGCAAAGGCTACCATTATAAAGAACGCTGGTCCGATTATGCGACCGGCAAAGCCCATAGCGTTAAATACTTGTGGCAATGATTGGAAAATAAGGCCAGGCCCTGCCTTCATACCCTCGGTACCCATAAATACATACACAGCAGGAACAACCATAAGCCCCGCAAGAAATGCTACTACGGTGTCAAAAATTTCTATCTGCGCTACCGACTTGTTAAGATCAACATCTTTTTTAACATAAGAGCCGTAGGTTATCATAATGCCCATAGCTACCGACAGCGAAAAGAACAATTGGCTCATCGCATCAAGCAGAACACCCATAAAGCTTTTGAATGTAATGCCCGTTAGATCGGGTTTTATATAAACCATAAGTCCCTGAAGACCTGTACGAACCTCGCCGTTTGCATCGGTCTTTTTTGTCGAGAGAGAGAACACACAAATAATAAGTATTAGTATAAATAAGGCAGGCATTATAACCTTTGAAAAGCGTTCTATACCCTTTTCAACACCGCAGAAAACTATAAACGCCGTTATTGCTAAAAACACAAGCATCCAAACAATAGGCGGTGTTTTTGAGGTGATGAAATCTATAAAATATTCGCTTTTTGCCGTGGCGGTAAACTCGGTAACCGACGACACCATATATTTAAGTATCCAACCGCCGATAACCACATAATAAGTTATTATGATTGACGGTACAGCAAAGGTAAGTTTTCCAAGAAAAGACCATTTTGTGCTGATTCTTTTAAATGCGTCAAGAGAGCTTTTTCCTGTTTTTCTGCCAATGGCAATATCGGTCATAAGAAGTGAAAAACCGAAGGTTAAAACCAAAACCAGATAAACCAACAAAAACAATCCGCCGCCGTGCTTTGCGGCAAGGGTTGGAAAACGCCATATATTACCAACGCCTACAGCGCTACCTGCAGCCGCAAGAACAAATCCCAAACTGCCGCTGAAACTACTTTTTTTAGTCTGTGTGGACATACTATCTCTCCTACAAAATAAAATAACCATTGTAAAAACAATGGTTATTTTACCACTTTAATGTGTTAAATGCAATAGTTTTTTATTCGCCTTCAATAATTGCCAGCATAAGTATACCAACAATAATAACCGAAATAAACAAATACTGTTTTGCCGACAACTTTTCCTTTAAGAAAATCCTCGATAAAAGCAACGATACTACGCAAACAGAAGAAATAATCGGAGCCGCTATTGCGCCGTTATCGCTCATTGCATATACATATGTAAGCTGTCCTGCCGTTTCACAAACTGCGGCGATTGCTTTATCCTTTTGTTTAGTCATTTCAAATTTTACCTTCTTTATTTTCATAAAGATAAACAAAGCAACAGCAACCAACGCAAAGGTAAGTTCATAGGACGTGTTTGCCACCAACTCAATATTGTCGGCTGTGACATTTCTAAGCGGTGTTATATCCGGCTCTAAATAATATACATCCAAAAAACTGCCCAAGGCATCAATCAATGCATATCCAAACGGCATTATAAAGGCAATAGTCGCAAGTTTTTTGCCGTATTTACTTGCTCTGCGACCTTCTTTTTTCTCCAAAAAGCCTACGCCCAAGATACCGATTAATATCACTGCAATAGCACTCCAAGCCCACAATGATATTTTATCTCCTAAAAATATCATACACATAAGCGAGCATATTGCGCCAGAGGTGTTTTCAACAGGGTCGGATATGGATTCTTCCAAAAATCTGATTCCAAAGAACGAAAGCGCCATCGAAACGATATAGCAAAGCGATACCGGTAGATAGTCCACTATGTGCATCAATTCAAAGTTTACGTCTTCGGTAAGGAGAGTAAACACTGCGTGAATACCCATAACCGCACCAACCAATACACAAACCTTTAAATGACTGTACTTTTCATTGGCGTGAGAGCCTTTTTTATAAAACAATTCAGCGGCGCCCCATATTAATGTGGTAGCCAAAGTAAAAAATAGCCACATGTTTTTTCAACTCCATAAATAATTAATATAAATTTGATTTATGGATTATTTGGGGGTGGTCTGCGACGAAAATGCCGATTAGCAATTCGGTTTCTATATCGTTTTGTCATACTTATTCTGAAAGCTTGCGGGCAAAATCGGCAAGCTCTTCATCACTATAGAACTCTATGGTAATGGTTCCTTTGCCTTTACCCTTTGGCCTTATGTCCACCTTTCTTCCAAGTTCGTTTTTAAGCGAAATTTCAACCTCGCTGTAAAAATTGTTTTTAGCGGTTGTTTTTTCGCCCTTTGCGGTTTTAGGTTTTACTTTAGCCATAGCCTCAAGCTCGCGAACCGAAGCGCCGACCTTTGCAGCCTTTAGCATATCGGCGGCAAGTTCTGTGCTATCTGCCGACAAAATCGCTCGTGCATGACCTGCGGTAATTTCGCCGCTTTTAAGCGCTTCGAGAGCATCATCGTTGAGATTTAACAAACGCAGTGCATTCGTAACAGCGCTACGCGATTTACCAACACTTTCGGCAACCTGTTCTTGAGTAAGTCCGTAGGTATCTATAAGTGTGCGATAACCCTGAGATTCTTCAACAGCGTTAAGGTCTTCACGCTGTAGATTTTCTATAAGTGCTATTTCGAAATATTTTTGATCATCAAGATCTTTAATAACAACCGGAACCTCGTTAAGCCCTGCCATACGGCACGCGCGCCAGCGGCGCTCGCCCGCTACAATTTGATATACACCGCTAGATGTAGGGCGCACAACTATTGGCTGGATAAGTCCGTGTTTTTGTATGCTATCGGCAAGTTCTGAAAGCGCTTGCTCGTCAAAGCTTGTTCTGGGTTGATTTCGGTTTGGTTCTATCTCGGTAATACGAAGGGTTACTACACCCTTTTCATCGGTTGCATTTTCATTAAAAAGAGATTCCAATCCGCGACCTAAGCCGCCTTTTTTTACAGCCGACATATATTAACCCCTCCTATTTCTTTTTAAAAATTCTTTTGCAAGGTCGTTATAAGCTATACAACCCTTAGAACGTTTGTCATAATACTGTATGGGACAGCCATAGCTTGGCGCCTCTGAAAGCCTTACTCCGCGCGGAATAACTGTTTTGTAAAGTTTATTAGCAAAAAACTTTTTAATTTCACCCACAACCTGTTGTGTAAGATTAAGTCTACCATCAAACATAGTAAGCACTATACCCTCGATTTCAAGGGTGGGGTTATAAAGCCTTTTGACCTGTCTTACCGATGCCATAAGCTGCGACAAACCCTCTAACGCAAAATACTCACACTGAATTGGAACAAGCACCGTATCGCCCGCATTAAGAGCGTTAATTGTTATAAGACCTAACGATGGAGGACAGTCTATAAATATGTAATCGTAATTTTCTCTTATTGGCGCCAATGCATTTTTTAAGGCCGATTCACGATGCTCAATTTCTATTAAATCGACCTCTGCGGCCGCTAAGTCCATAGAAGCAGGAATAATATCAACGTTTTTAAATTGCGTTTTAACTATAGTCGACTCTACTTTTGTGGTACCGATAAGCAGTTCATAGGTAGTGGCTCCACCCTGTTTTTTACTAATGCCATAGCCGCTTGTAGAATTTCCCTGTGGGTCTGCGTCAACAAGCAATACTTTTTTGCCCGCAAGACCTATGCCCGCAACAAGATTTACAGCCGTTGTGGTTTTGCCAACTCCACCTTTTTGGTTAACAACAGATATGATTTTACCCAAAACATTATCCTCCGTTATTTGTAAATATATGAAAGTAACTTTATTATAAATATATAATATATAAATATATATTAAGAGGCAGTAATGTTTCACGTGAAACGTTACTGCCTTTATTATACATATAAAAATACTGCTTGTAAATAGGAAATTATTATTTATCTCCCGATTTAAACAACAGAGACATAACAAACCCAAAAAATATCGCCGCTGTTATTCCCGCTGCGGTTGCCGTAAGCCCTCCACACATAATACCGATAAATCCGTACTGCTTAATCGCCTCTACCACACCGTTCGCAAGCGAATATCCAAAACCCGTGAGCGGAACAGTAGCGCCCGCCCCAGCGAATTTAACTATAGGGCCGTAAATTCCAATAGCGGTAAGCACCACACCGCCCACAACATAGGCAACAAGTATTCTTGCGGGGGTTAGTTTTGTGTAGTCTATAAGAATTTGTCCTAACATACATATAAACCCGCCAACAAAAAACGCCTTTAAGCAATCAATAAATAAATTCAAATCATCACCTCTATGTTTCACGTGAAACATTGTTTAAATTTATTATAATCCGCTTTAGGCGTTTTATTCATTAATATTAAGTTTAAAGGTTTTATTTAATTGTTGTATTACGGTTTTTAGGTCCAAGTTTTTAATCTTTACACCATCGGCGCTTTCGCTTCGCACAACAAGCTTTAACTTACAGGTTTTTTCTCTTTTGTCTGCAGGGGTCTGTGAAATTTTTATAACTCCTATTTTGTTTTTTTCGCAATATAGCTCGCGTATGGTAAATCCTGTGGAGCCTGATGCTAATATAAAATCATCAAGGCAAACTGTACCATATTTGTAATTGTGATAACAAATGCTCGCATAATATAAATCTATACCCAAAGCAACCGCCATTAAAAACAATGTAAGTCGGTCAAAATAAGGAAATATTATAACAGTTGCGACTCCTAAACCAATTATAGCAAGCGCAAGCAGTGCCGGAATAAATAGAAATCTATTTAAATTTCTCTTTGTTTTTTTCGTAACAATCGCATCATTGCACAGCTTAAAAAACGGGAAGTGTGTTTTAAAGCTCTTTTGTAGTTCGCTGTGCTTTGCTACAGGCACCAATACCGCCTTTTCTCCTTTAGTGTCTCCGTATCCCCCTACCGACGCTCTCATAGAATATCTTTTTAATATTCTCATCAAAGGAGTTTGTTCAAAGCAAATATTATTTATTTTTGTTTTTTTAAAGATTATTTTTTTACGAACAATTATTCCTGACTGCACTTCTACACTTTTTTTGCCGCTTTTAAGTTTGAAGTTTATATTTTTTAAAAAAGATATTACGAAAGATATACCGTATGCAATAAGCAATATAATTGTTGTTGCATTTACAACAGGTGGAAAAACATTGTCGAACTTAGAAGAAACATTGTTTATTTCATTAAGCATCATATCCGATATCGCAATTCCTACTAAATCGCTAGTTTTGTTTATGATTGGAATTCCAACTATTATACCTGTTGCAGCAGATGATGTTGTGGCTGCAAGTAACGCTATGCGAAAGGCGGAAAATTTAACAATCTGCATCTTTTCGGTCTTGTAAACCGTTTTATAAAGACTTTTTGCGTCACAAACTCTCATCTTTATATTAAAATCACTCTTTTTCGGCGTTCCTGCCTCGGTATTTATGGCGCAGC
>JAZNSJ010000151.1:0-2329 GCA_045591155.1 Acutalibacteraceae bacterium
ACTACAAAGCACTCATAACCCTTTTCATCAGCGAGCGCCTTTAGTGTGCCGCGAGCCTTATCGGTGGTGCAGTATATACGCCTTGCTGCCTCTTCTTCGCCGTAGCGCTCTTCAAGCAACTTGCGGAACACACGAAAGGCAACTGCAGGCTCGGTTGTTGTACCCGATTTTGATATAATGTTTACAGATACCCGCTTGCCCTCACATATTTTAAGCAAATCAGATAGATTAGAGCCGCTTATGCTGTTGCCCGAAAAATAAATTTCTGGCGCATTACCCTTTAGTGTATTGTAGTAAGGACCTTTTAAAAACTCTATAGCCGCACGTGCTCCTAAATATGATCCGCCGATACCTATAACTATAAGCACGTCTGTGTCTGACTGAATTTTTTTGGCCGCAGATTTAATGCGAGCAAACTCTTGCTTATCATAGTTAAACGGAAGATCAACCCAACCTAAAAAATCGTTACCAAGACCGTTTTTTTCATTTATAGTCTTATGCGCATCAGCCAACTGACCTAAAAGCCCTTTTATATCATTTTCACGTATAAAATCTTTTGCGTATGCATCATTAAATTTAAGTGACATATAATCAATCCCTTTTTTTATTAGGTAGAATACGGTATTCTATCTTGTTTAATTTATTTTACATTATTTTTTGCCAATTTGCAAGCATATTACACAAAATTTCACAAAAAAATATAATTTTATTTAAGTAATCCGTCTAAAATCCACAAAAAAGCGGTTAAAAAATTCATCTTATCAACATTTTCAACAGCAACTATGTTTACTTGGCCGATTTGCTCGTCGTTTAAAAAGAAATCTACCGTGCCTACAACATCGTCTTTTTTGATGGGCGCAGTTAGATTTTGCTTTAAATTTATCTGTTGGGTAACCGCCGTTGTCTCGCTTTTTTTTAGCAAAGCACCAAACCGTTGGTTTGCCGCCATTTTTATTGTTTTTTGAACACCGTTTTTAATATCAATCTCGGTTGTATTCAGCTTGGGTTCAATATTTGCATATTCATAATTTGCAAATCCGTAGTCAAGTAGTTTTTTTGCACCATTAAAGCGGTCTTGCGACGTATCGCCCGACATAACAACTGCTACTAATTCTAAACCGTTTCTCTCGGCTGTAGCAGATAAGCAATATCCTGCCCCAGAGGTTGTGCCCGTTTTAAGCCCCGTTGTACCCTCATAAAACCTAACCAATTTATTTGTGTTTACAAGCTCACTCTCACCGTTTCTTAAAGTATCCATCCAAACGGTTGAATAATTTTTAATAAGATCGTGTTTTATAAGCTCGGCAGACATAATTGCAACATCGTGTGCCGAGGATATATGACCGTCGGCATCAAGCCCTGTGGCGTTTACAAAATGGGTGTTTATCATACCAAGCTGCTCGGCTCGTTGATTCATTTGCGCTACAAAGCCTTCCTCGCTGCCCGCTATTTGCTCACCCAGCGCAACAGTAGCATCATTTGCCGAGGCAATAACCGCCGCTTTTAAAAGGTCGTCTACTGTCATAGCCTCGCCTGGCTCTAACCATATCTGTGAGCCACCCATACTGCATGCGTGTTCGCTTGCAGTAACAACATCCTCAACCGATAATTTTCTGCCTTGAATTGCTTCCATTACAAGCAGTAAAGACATAATTTTTGTAATAGATGCGGGCGGTAGTTTTTCGTCGGCATTTTGTTCATATAAAATTTTACCTGTGTTTACTTCCATTAATATTGCAGATTTTGCCTTAATATCAAGCTGTGTACCTATTGCCGCGTTAGTTACCTCGGCGCTTATTGGTACTTCAAGGTCAGATATATCACACTCACTTGAAACTGTTACAGCCAACACATTAGTCGGACATATCAAAAGCAAGCACAGCACCGAGCATAAAATTATTTTAAATTTTTTCATTGTTTTCACCCCTACAAAATAAGGGTATGATACCCAATAAAAAAATATTAATTTTTATGCGCTTTTTTCTATAATAGCAGCCATTACTGTTATATCATCAGGACGAGCATTTGTATATCTTCTGCGAGCACAATCACATATATGCTCTGCAAGATCTTGCGCTCCGCCGTCGCCCCAGGCTTCAAGCTCTGTTCGTATCCATTCTGTGCCGTCAAACGTAACCCCGTCTGAAACCAACAGCAAAATGTCGCCTTGACGAAGGCGTATGCCTGCGCGGTCAAAAGATACTTCCTTTAAAATTCCTATAGGAAGACTGTGGCTTTCTGCCCTACCGGAATGACCGTTTCTACGCACAAGCGTTGGTGCGGCGCCAGCCTTGTAAAGCTCGGTATTACCTGTGAATAAATCTATACT
>JAZNSJ010000152.1:0-4568 GCA_045591155.1 Acutalibacteraceae bacterium
TGTCATTTCAAGAGATACTTTTCTTGGCATTTTAAACCTCCATCCGCGTGTTCCTACGCGGTTTTTAACAAATTACCATCTGTAATGAGCAAAAGCCTTGTTTGCTTCTGCTGTTCTGTGCATTTCTTCACGTCTTTTAACAGCATTACCCAAGCCGTTAGTAGCATCGATAATTTCGTTAGCAAGACGCTCCTTCATTGTGCGCTCTGAACGCTGACGGCTAAACATTGTAAGCCAACGTAGCGCCAAAGTCTGCTTTCTTTCAGGACGAACCTCGAATGGTACTTGATATGTTGCACCACCCTTACGAACTGCTTTACATTCGAGCTGTGGCATAATGTTTTCCATAGCAGCATCAAATACTTCGAGTGGGTCCTTACCTGTTTTTTCACTGATGATGTCAAAAGCACCGTAAACTATCTTTTGAGCTACACCCTTCTTACCGTCAAGCATAATGTTGTTGATAAGGCGAGTAACCTTTTTTGAATTGTAGATAGGATCTGGCAATACATCACGTTTTGCAATAAAGCCTCTTCGTGGCGTTGTACTTCCCTCCTTCATAGGAATGATATCATAGGTACTCGAGTTGACAAATTCCCGTTAACACCAAACCAGGCTTTTTATTTATATAAAGCCTGCTGGTTTTTCAGCAGAGATTGTCTATTCTCTAAAAAAATTATTTCGCACCTGCTTTAGGACGCTTTGCGCCGTACTTTGAACGGCTTTGCATTCTGTTTGCAACACCCTGTGTATCCAAGGTACCTCTAATGATGTGGTAACGCACACCAGGTAAGTCCTTTACACGACCGCCACGAATAAGAACAACTGAGTGTTCCTGAAGATTGTGGCCGATACCGGGAATGTAAGCTGAAACTTCGATACCGTTTGAAAGACGTACTCTGGCAATTTTACGAAGAGCAGAGTTAGGCTTTTTAGGTGTAGAAGTCTTAACAGCAGTGCATACGCCGCGCTTTTGGGGTGAATCGTTGTCGGTAAGGTTGCGCTTCATAGAGTTGTAACCCTTGAGGAGTGCAGGAGCCTTAGCCTTTTTTTCAACGGTTTCACGACCGCTACGAACTAATTGGTTAAAGGTAGGCACTATTCACTATCTCCTTTCTTTGAAAATTACACATAACGAAACTACGCACAGTTTCGCACGCTATCATATAATAACACCAACACCTGTATTTGTCAATAAAAACTTTTAACAAATACAGGTGTTTTTTTATTTTGTTTTTTTATTCTTTTTTATGTTTTCTATCGTAAGTGTTATAGCCCAGATTATACACGCACCTGCCGCTATTGCAAGTGCATATTGCAGTGTCACGTTGGCATAGTGTTTTGCCTGTACCCAATCGCGCGCAACGGCGTTGCTGCAAGCGTAGTACAACGTGCTTCCCGGTATTAGAGGAATAACCGAGGTTATAAAGAACAAAGTAGAAGGAGCTTTCTGAAGACGCGCCATAATTTCGCTGTAAAGTGCAGAAGCCGCAGATGCTAAAAGTCCTGCAAAAAATATAGCATTCCACCAATACATTCCAAGCAGATACAAACTCCAGTTAAGCAGTCCACCCAGTGCCGCGCTGACAAGATATCGTTTTCTTAGCCCAAACAACAACGCAAAGCCAAGCGAACCTAACATACCTGTTATAAGTTGAATAACAATTTGTGTCGTAGTCATATTGCTATACCCCCTACAAGTAATATAGCAAGCATAAAACCAACGGCAAGACCTGCTGCCCATAGCAGACTTTCGATAAGACGCATTATACCTGATATGGTATCGCCTACCAGAACGTCTCTTACCGAGTTGGTAAAAGAAATACCCGGGATAAGCAACATTATGACACCAATCATAATCATATCACCGTTTATAAATGGTATGTATTTTGAACAAAGTGAAATAAGTAAGCCTACCACAAAAGCGCACACCAGATTGAAGATAATATTATTTGGAAATAGGTTTGATAACTTTCGCTGAAACAGACAAACAATCAAAGCAAAAATCGCCGCAGCTATACCATCCAGGATACCACCGCCAAAAAACACTGCAAACGCGCCGGCTGCCAATGCAGAGCCCGAGCAGAATTTAAACAAATTCATAGGTTCTTTGCAGTTTTTGATTTCACATTCGAGTTGTTCAATGCTGAGTGGATTTTCACAGCATTTACGGCTTAAAGCGTTAAGACGTTCAAGACGCCACAGACGATTACCACCCGCATTTTCAATTCGTCGTGTTTCGGTAACCAGATTGCCGTCAGCAAACTTCATAGTTACAATAATGCTTGCGGTAATAACCATAACGTTTGTCTCAACAGCACCGTATGCCTTGCCCATAAGCGATATCGTGTTCTCCACTCGCCTTACCTCGCCGCCTGAGCAGAACATCATCTCACCCATATCAAGCAGCAGATGCAGCAGTTTGTATTCATCACCTTTTGTCAGCGTCATAATCTCACCTACTTAAATCGGTAATTATTTTAACATATATTTGTATTTTTGCAATAATAATTTTCGCAAAATTATTCTATATAAAACTTATCTTCTTTCCACTTAGCAGGATTGTTGTCTATGTATTGCCAGATTTCTTTATAATCCTGCTCACCACGGATTATGTGGTCGTACGACCTGTACTGCCAAATGTTTTTGCCGTATTGTTTATTACAAAATCTTTTAAACGTTCCCACAAAATTTGAAATTTTTGAATTTGTAGGGACCGGCGTCCCCGACGGTCCGTCACCAGACTTTATTATCTTGATTAACAAATGTAAGTGGTTTGGCATTATTACATATTTGTCAATTTTTATATCATCATAAAAATCGGTCATGATTTCAAGTTGTCGATTTGCAATTTTTCCATATTGGGTGAATTTAATTTTCGGACCGTCAAGGATGCCGGTCCCTACAATGTCGCATAATATTTTCTGCTTATACTTTGTGCATACCGTTATAAAATAATATCCGTCTTGGCTATAATCGCAATCTTTTAACCTTGTTGGTTTTCTTTTGGGTAATTCCATGCGATTAAATCACTCCGCTTTCAAGTATTGAAAAGGTCAAATTTTCAATATCAAGTTCTGCTAAAGCGTTATAAGGCAAAACGCAAATTGGTGAAGTGTGTCCAAAATTCAATCCATACATAATAGGCAAATCATATAAACCGTATTTATGCGACACTATGCTTCGTATCGCATCTGCGAGAGGTTTAAAATTATTTTTTGATTGCATCTTTCCAATAATTATACCACTCAACACTTGTAGATATCCCGTATTTCCAAGTTTATCAAAAAACCTTTTAATATATTCAACATTAAAAAATTCAGGTATGTCTTCAAAAAATAATATTTTATTTTCGAAATTAGATTTATTAAGTTGAGTTCCACATTCAAACATTCCACCGTGTCCACCAAACAATCTTCCACGAACTACACCTTGTCCTTGAACTTTTATATAACCATCATTCTTAATGTATTCCTTTATATGTCTCGAGTCGGTATAACTATTTGGCTCAAACGACCAATCATATGATGGTTCTATCTTTCCTATCACAGTGTTGTTAAATAACACCTTCTCAAACCAATACTTGCTATAAGGATGCCACATTTTAGTTTCGGCAATATTAGTCAGCAAGTTGTCACCATAAAATGTAGATAAACCAAATCGATAACAATAAAGATGCAAGGTCATAATGTCGGAATAACCACATAATATCTTCGGGTTTTGGATTATTGTTTTTTCGTTAATAAACGGCAAAATTTTATGGCAATCATTACCACCAATATTTGCAATTATCGCTTTAACCGATTTGTTTTCAAATGCCCACATTAAATCTTCTGCCCTTGCTTCAGGTGAATTTTTTAAAATTGTACTACCTTTAAGCGAATTTGGTGCGGTTACGACATTTAATCCTAATTCTTTTAACCGTTGAACGCCAAGGTGATATTGCCAGCTGGTCTCACTATCTCCAGCACATCCCCACGACGGACTTATCGTTGCGATTGTATCGCCTACCTGTAATTTTTCAGGTTTAATCATATAGGCACCGCCTTATATACGTTATTATCTACATTATAAATAGTATTTTAACACAAAGAAAGAGAGATAGCAAACACTATCTCTCTTAAATTTAATCTGTATAACTATTAATACATTCCACCTTGTGCTGCGGCAGCTGCTGCTGCGGCATTTGCGGCGGCAACGTCTTCAGGCTTGTCGGCAACAAGGCTCTCGGTTGTGAGCACCATTGCGGCAACTGATGCAGCATTTTCAAGCGCTGAACGGGTAACTTTAGTTGGGTCTACAATACCTGCATCTATCATATCGGTATAGGTTTCATTGTAAGCATCAAAGCCGTAATTAACTTTACCGCTATTTAAAATCTTATCAATGATAACCGAACCTTCAATACCTGCATTATATGCAATCTGACGGATAGGAGCTTCTAAGGACTTAAGAACAATGTTTACACCTGTCTTTTCGTCACCCTCGCTCTTTGAAGCAAGGTCTGCTACTGCGGGAATAGCGTTAAGAAGCGCTACACCACCGCCTGCAACGATACCCTCTTCAAC
>JAZNSJ010000153.1:0-3595 GCA_045591155.1 Acutalibacteraceae bacterium
TGTTTGCTTTATCTCTCCCTGCCCCGCAAAAGCAAGTTATGTAAAGAATGGCTTCGCTGGTTATAAAAGTCAGGTTGATGAGGTTGTGTCGATAAGCGATATTTATTTCCTGCTTATCAATGCAATGAAAAAGGATGATAGTGTCGAAACACTTTCCGAATCGGGTATGATAGGCATTGGCTGGGCGCGTTCGGGCGGAGAAGCAACGGCAATTTTTAATGAAAATTACCTTGCCGCCGATGGTATCGAAAATGTCAACCGTGTTCTTGACCAAATAGAAAACGGCAACATACCTCAACTTGAGTTTGTCGAGCTTAACGCTTGTACAGGCGGTTGCGTAGGCGGCGTACTTACAATGCAGAACCCGTTTATTGCAAAGGCTCGTTTGCAGACACTGCGGCGCTATCTGCCGGTTTCACAAAACTTTTTAAACGGTAAAGAAGCAAACTACATTCCCGATTATTACCTTTTTAACGAGTTGCCCGAATATCAACCAATTTCTCGACTAAGCAGTAGTATGGCCGAGTCGATGCGTATGATGGCAGATATTCAAAAGCTTCGGCAGGCCTTGCCCGGTATTGACTGTGGCTCTTGTGGAGCGCCAAGTTGCCGTGCATTTGCTGAAGACGTAGTAAAAGGAAACGCAAAAATAGAAGATTGCCTTATAAATTTACACAAAAGGTAGATTTAAATGACGGTACAACAAATAGCAAATACTTGTCAATTTAATATACTAACTATGCCCGATCCTAACCGCGAAATAAACGGCGTTTACATAGGCGACCTTCTTAGTTGGGTTATGGGCAGAGCCGAAGCTGATAACCTTTGGATTACCATTATGTCCAATATAAATGTTATCGCAGTGGCTTCCCTTTCCGATGTATCCTGTGTTCTTTTGGCAGAGGACGTTACACTTGAAAGTGACGTGCTAAATACCGCAAAAGAAAAGGGTATAAATATTCTTTCAACCGCCCTTGCGGCATACGATGCTGCAATAAAAGTGTCAGGTACTATATAATGAATAGGTATTATTACGACCTGCATATTCATTCTTGCCTGTCCCCTTGCGGAGACACCGACAACACCCCAAATAACATTGCGGGTATGGCGTCACTTTGCGGGCTTAATGTTGTAGCTCTCACCGATCATAACAGCACAGATAATTGTCCTGCTTTTTTCGAGGCGGCAAAGCGTTACGGAATTATACCTATTGCAGGTATGGAGCTTACAACAAGTGAGGACATACATATTGTATGCTTGTTTGAAACGCTTGAGGGTGCTATGGCCTTTGGGGCACGGGTAAAAGAATTACGTATACCCATTAAAAATCGTCCCGATATTTTCGGGAATCAACAAATTCTTGACGGACAGGATAACATAATCGGCGAAGAAGAAAATTTACTTATAAATGCAACCCTTATTTCTGTAACCGAGGTACCCCATTTGGTGCGTGAGTTTGGCGGCATTTGCTACCCTGCTCACATTGACCGACAATCAAACGGTATTATTTCGGTGCTTGGCACTTTCCCCGACAGTCCGCAATTTAAATGTGTTGAACTACACGACGGTGAAAGAAAAGACGAGTATATACAAAAATACGGTTTGCATGATAAAAAAATAATTGTAAGTTCAGATGCGCATACACTTACCGATATGCGTGACAAGGAAAACTATTTTGACCTTGATGACGAGCCGTACAGCAGTAATCTCGTAAGGCAACAGTTATTCCGTCTTTTGAGGTAATGCTATGAAAGAATTATCACTTAACATTCTTGATATTACCGAAAATTCGGTAAAAGCGGGAGCGACTTTAACCCAAATCAGTATTATTGAAAGTGGTGATACCCTCACCCTTACAATAAAGGATAACGGTTGTGGTATGAGTGACGAGATACTTAAAACGGTTGAAAACCCGTTTTATACCACCCGCACCACCAGAAAAGTAGGTCTTGGTATTCCGCTGCTTAAAATGGCGGCCGAAATGACTGGCGGTTCGGTACAAATAGTTTCAAGTACTGCCGAGAATGATCACGGTACAACCGTGACAGCGCAGTTTTTTAAAAATCATTTGGACTTTACTCCACTCGGTGACATAAAAGAAACGGTTGTTACCTTAATACAAGGTCACCCCGATACCGATTTTCTTTTCACCCACCAAACAGAAAACAGCGAAGTAAAGCTTGACACCCGCGAGCTTCGAACTGTTTTAGAGGGTGTTCCGCTTGATACCTATGAGGTTATTTTGTGGATTAGAGAGTATCTTAACGAGCAGTATCAACTGCTGGAAAATAGATAAGCAAATAAATAATTCCAGAAAGGAAGTTATAAAAATGAAATCTTTGGCTGAACTTCAAGCAATCAAAGACAGAATGAAAGACAAGGTTGTAATCCGTGAAGGCGTGAGCTCCACACGTGTTGTTGTTGGTATGGCTACCTGCGGTATTGCAGCAGGCGCACGCCCAGTACTTAGCGCTTTTGTTGAGGCAGTAAATGAGGGTGGTCTTGCACAAACTGTTACAGTATCACAAACAGGTTGTGTAGGTCTTTGCCAATATGAACCTATTGTTGAGGTTTATGAAGCAGGTAAAGACAAGGTTACCTATGTTAAGATGACTGCTGACAAAGCAAAAGAAGTTGTTGAAAAGCATCTTAAAGGTGGCAAGGTTGTAACAGAGTACACCGTTGCTAACTGTGAATAATATTTGGAGGTAAAGTTATGATTCGTGCACATGTACTTATTTGTGGCGGTACAGGCTGTACCTCGTCAGGTAGTAAATCAATTCAAGACGCATTCGAAAAGAATATCGCTGATGCAGGTTTGGGCGAAGAAGTAAAACTCGTTCAGACAGGTTGTTTCGGTCTTTGCGCATTGGGTCCTGTTGTTATTGTTTATCCTGACGGTACTTTCTATAGCCGTGTTACCACAGATGACGTAAAAGAAATTGTTGAGGAGCATCTTCTTAAAGGCCGTCCTGTTGAGCGCTTAATTTACAGCGACACAGGTGCTGAAGATATTGTAGAGGCTGCAAGTGTTTCTCTTAACGATACAGCATTCTATAAATCACAAAACCGTGTTGTTCTTCGTAACTGCGGTGTTATCGACCCCGAAAGCATTGAAGAATACATTGCTATGGATGGTTATGCCGCTCTTGGTAAGGTACTTACCGAAATGAAACCCGAAGAAGTTATTCAAACCGTTATGGATTCAGGTCTTCGCGGTCGTGGCGGCGGCGGCTTCCCAACCGGTCTTAAATGGAAGTTCTGCGCTCCTAACAAGGCAGCTCAGAAATATGTAGTATGTAACGCCGACGAGGGTGACCCAGGTGCATTTATGGACCGTTCAGTTCTTGAGGGTGACCCACACTGTCTTGTTGAAGCTATGACAATCTGTGGTTATGCAACAGGTGCAACAGAAGGTTACGTTTATGTTCGTGCTGAATACCCAATTGCTGTTCAGCGTCTCCAAAAGGCTATTGACGATGCTCGTGAATATGGTCTTTTAGGTAAAAATATCTTTAACTCAGGCTTTGACTTCGATTTATTCATTCGTCTTGGTGCTGGTGCATTCGTTTGCGGTGAAGAAACTGCTCTTATG
>JAZNSJ010000154.1:0-8392 GCA_045591155.1 Acutalibacteraceae bacterium
CCTTAATTTATAATATCAAAAGTAAGTTTTGCTTTAAAAAGGTCACCGTCTGTACTAATTTCAAATGTGCCGTTTTGCAGCTCGGTAAGACTTTTTGCAATAGAAAGCCCCAAGCCACTGCCTTCGGTATTACGTGAGCGGTCACCACGTACAAAACGTTCGGTTAGTTCTTCGCCTGATACGCTTATAGGCTGCTCTGAAATATTTCTGAAAGTTATTATAACCTTATTGTTATTTGTATTAAGGTCAATATATACTCTAGTGCCGCTTAATGCATACTTACATATGTTATTAAACAAATTATCAAACACACGCCAAAGTCGCTTACCGTCTGCCATAATATAAATTTCTTGGCTGACGATTGACTGCACTACCTGTAAACCTTTAGTTTCAAGCTTTTCGCTAAATTCACCCACCGCTTGATTAATAAGCACCGCAAGATTACATTTGGTAAGCTCTACCGTAAGATTACCGGTTGAAGCCTTAGATGCCTCTACCAAATCTTCAATAAGCTTTTTAAGCCTATTTGACTGGCGGTCTAAAACCTCAATATATTGATTAATTTTTTCGTTATCACAGTCTTCTTTTTTTATAAGGTCTACATAGTTTACAATTGATGTAAGCGGTGTCTTTATATCGTGAGATACATTTGTAATAAGCTCGGTTTTAAAGCGCTCGCTTTTTATTTTATCATCAATGGCGGTTTGCAAGCCTTGATTTATGTTATTTAAGCTTTCGGCAAAATCCTTTATATCGCCAAACATATATTGTGTATCAATTTTGCTGTCAAGGTCACCATTTACAATTTTTTCACCACCCTGTTTTACACGCTGAAATGCTATTGCGGCAAGCAAAATAACTATTGAGGCAACCGCACTAAAAACCATAAATCCTATAATCAAATTATCATTTTCGTAGGCATTAAGTCCCATAAAAATGAGCAGAAGCATCCAAAAAGTTCCCAACACAAAAAGCACTTTGTAAACAGTAACAAAATTTTTGTAAATGTGCTTTATGATGCTGCCTAATTTTGCGGCTTTTTTAAATAACCAGTATAATAACGTGTGTTTTATGAGTTTTTTTGCTTTTATTTGAACAGTAACGCTTAATAAATACCAAAGCGCTACAAAATATAGTGCAATCAGAACCATTATGCCTACTGCTACTGTCATTACAAGACCATAAAGTTCGGTAAGTAACCAAATACCGTATAGATATATGAAAAATACTATTACGCTTAAAATATCGGCTGGAATATTATTAATCATAGCTATGCGAATATCTGCACTGTCAGTACGGTGCCCTACCGAAACAAATAAATAGCTATATATAGCTACCGAGAAGGCTAGTGAAATTACACCTAAAAAAATCATAGTATATCGGTTGTTATAACCAATATTTATAAGCTTATTAACCAAGAAAAACCTATCTGTAAACTGCATATCACGAGGAATATATATAGTAAATTCAGTCTTTTGCGAGGTTTCATAAACAATATTATTAGTAGCGTAAAAATAATACTGTTCAGTATTATAATCATAGCTTACCTCATCAGCATCGTAAAAATTATCACCCTTTTCACCGCTTACATATCGGGTAACAAATTCGCTTGTTGAATATGCCGCTATGTATTGTTGATCTTTAAAATTAGAGGTTAATTCACCCGTGTATAAATTTTCTATACTATATAAAACGTTTTTATCCTCATAATAATCTATAACCGTTTTATCACTGCTATCATACAAAGATATAAGGTTAAACATTTCTTCTTTGGCAAGGTTTTTCATAATGCCCTTTTCGAGCGTTGCAAAATCACGCGTGTAAAAGTCGCCAAACAACATAAGTACACTGCCTATAACCGATACCAGCATTGTAAAAAGCACCAAAAAAGACAGTGTAACCGCTAAAATTTTAACAGCGGTATTGCCTATAAATTTTTTCATATAATAGTCCTTTCAAACTTATCCTTCAAACTTATAACCGTGCGCCCATACGACCTTAATGTAACGCGGCTCTGATGGATTTATTTCTATCTTTTCGCGCAGGTGACGAATATGTACCGCAATTGTGTTTTCAGCGCCAAATGCCATTTCCCTACGCACACTTTCGTATATTTCTTTTTGTGACATTACCCTACCCCTATTTTTCATAAGAAGCTTAAGAATTTCGTATTCGGTAGGTGTTAAGCTTGCTGTATCACCGTCAACAGTTACTACCTTTGATGCATCGTTAAGCGACACTCCGCCTACGGTGAGTATGTCATCCTTTTGAGTTGCACTACCGCCAAGCTTGGTATAACGTCGTATTTGAGAGCGTACACGCGCCAGCATTTCAACAGGATTAAACGGCTTGGTTATATAATCATCGGCTCCCACGTTAAGACCTAAAATTTTATCGGTATCTTCGCTTTTGGCTGTAAGCAATATTACAGGTACATTACTACTTTCACGCAAGGTAACCATTGCCGTTATTCCATCCATTTGTGGCATCATAATGTCCATAAGTATTAAATGAATTTCATTTGAAGCCGCTACCTCAATAGCCTCTCTTCCGTTAAATGCTGTATAAACCTTATAACCGTCAGATTCAAGATAAATTTGCAGGGCAGACACTATATCACGTTCGTCATCACAAACCAAAATATTATACATTTTTCTCATCCTCCACGCATATTTTATCAACAGTTTTTTTAAGATAAAAGGGATTAAAATATTAAGAAATCTTTAATATTGCTTTTTTTAACTTTAAATGCTAAAATAATTATATCACTTAAAGGGAGGAGTTACAATATGAAACACGAATTACTACTATCTTGCCCCCCTATTATACGTGATTTTTTGACCTACAATGAAACAATTAAGGGAAAATCTTCAAAATCGGTTGATGAATATTACCTTGACCTACAAACATTTTTTAGATACCTATTACTTATTCGTGGTAAGGTAGACAAAAACACACCTTTTGAAGAAATAGAAATTTCAGCGATTGATGCCCAACTTATAAGTACTGTTACCATATCAGATCTATATGCTTTTATTGTTTTTTGCAAGGATGAGCGTGGTAACAATGCCGCTACGCGTGCGCGTAAGACCTCGACCTTGCGTATCTTTTTTAAATATTTAACATCACAAATACATCTACTTGAAACCAACCCTGCCGAAATGCTTGAATCACCCAAGGTTAAAAATGCATTGCCAAAGCATCTTAGCCTTGAAGACTCTTTGGAACTGCTGTCATGCGTTGATGGACCTAACAAAGAGCGTGACTACTGCATACTGACTCTATTTTTAAATTGCGGTATGCGTTTATCAGAACTGTGTGGATTAAACCTTAGCGATATACGTAGCGACGGTACAATGAGATTACTTGGCAAAGGTAATAAAGAGCGTATGGTTTACATTAACAATGCTTGTGATGAAGCGATTAAGGCGTATCTTGCCGTAAGACCAAATGATGCAATTAACTATGCCGATAGAAACGCGCTTTTTATAAGCCGTAACAAAAGGCGAATAAGCAACAAAACTGTACAGCATATTGTTAAAACCTAT
This sequence comes from Acutalibacteraceae bacterium, assembly GCA_045591155.1. Taxonomy (GTDB): domain Bacteria; phylum Bacillota; class Clostridia; order Oscillospirales; family Acutalibacteraceae; genus UBA737. Next base: position 3,549 of record JAZNSJ010000154.1, read on the forward strand.
CTTGAAAAGGCAGGTCTTGGCGGACAGGGTTTTTCTACCCACAAGCTACGCCACACTGCCGCTACACTTATGTATCAACACGGAGATGTTGACATAAGAGTATTAAAAGATATTTTAGGCCACTCAAATCTGGGCACTACACAAATTTATACACACATATCTAACGCACAAATTAAAACAGCTATTGACTCTAATCCGCTTTCAAGCGTGAAAAAAAAATAAAAAAGCACCGTACCTTTCATTTTTGAAAAGTACGGTGTTAAATTTATATTTTAATAAAATACAAGCGGACCTTGATTGCCGTAATCGGGCTTTTCTTCATCATCAGGTGTGCCATTGCCGTTATCATCTTTATCCTTGTCGTCGGGGATTCCGTCATTATCGTCATCATTATCGTCTACGTCAGGTGTACCGTCCTTATCGGTGTCGGTTACGTCAGATGAATTATCATCGTCACCTTCAGTAAAATTAGCTGTAAAATCTTCAGAAGAAGTGTTTGATGAATCACCGTTGGAATTTTGTGTGTCACCCGAGGTTACTTTGTCGGGATTTGGTATGTAAATATCGCCGCTGTCATCATTAAAATCATTCCAATAATCAGGATAGGACTGAAAGTCGTCAGAACCGGCGTAAACATCACTATCCTTACAGGCAGTAAACACAAAAAATACTGCCAAACACAGTGACAAAACAACTATAAATTTTACAAGTAATTTTGTTTTCATACTACCCCTCGCAAAACAGACTTTTTTATATATTAACATATAATGTCAGCTTTTGCAAGAAAAATTTGTATTAAAGGATTATGCACACAAGGCCGTTGCAACCGTCATTTATAACGCGCTCGATTGTTTCTTGAACACGCATACGAGCGTCAATGGGCATACGGGCTAGTTTGGTATGAAGACCTTCGTTAACAAGCTCGTGCAGTGACTTACCAAATATATTAGAATCCCAAATTTTTACAGGGTCTTCCTCAAATTCATTAAGCAGGTACATTATTAAATCTTCTGACTGTTTTTCACTACCAACTATTGGACTTACCTCGGTAGTAATATTAGCTTTCATAAGGTGAATTGACGGCGCAGAAGCACGAAGCCTTACCCCATATCTACCGCCCTGCTTTACAATTTCGGGTTCTTCAAGACTAAGTTCTTCGATTGATGGCATAACAATACCATAACCTGTAGCCTCTACCTCGTCGAGCGCATCCTTAACACGCATATATTCTTTTTTTATAGATGATAGCTCGGTAATTGATTTCATAAGTTCCATTTCGTCATTAATAACAAGACCTGTATTTTCGGCAAGAACCTTGTAAAACAGTTCTGGGTTAACTTCTATAGCAACTTCTGCCCTACCGTGTCCAAAATCGATATTATTCACCTTACAACCTGTTGTATTTTCACTTTTTTCAAGACATACACCAAAAAGATTTAAATCTCTTACGTGGCAAACACCCTCTGCCGACTTTAACGACCTAATTAAATCACTGCGTAGCCAATGATTAATTGGAAGACTGTTTATCCATTTAGGGAAATTAACATTTATCTCTTTTACGGGGAACTCATACAGTATGCGTGATAGTATCTGCTTAATATCGTTTTGAGTAAGGTCGAGACAGTTAACAGGTATTACAGGTATATGATGTTTTTTAGAAATACTTTCAGCCGTATCAATGGCACTTTGTTCTTGTGGGTCTAAACAATTAAGCAACACAATAAAAGGCTTGTTTATTTGCTTTAATTCATTTATTACCCTATCCTCTGCTTCCATATATTCATCCCTTGGAATATCGCTAATACTACCATCGGTAGTAATAACAAGACCAATGGTAGAATGTTCCTCGATTACCTTTTGGGTACCGATTTCGGCAGCCATATTAAATGGTATGGGTTCATTATACCAGGGTGTGTTAACCATACGTGGCTGGTCATTTTCTATATACCCAAGTGAACTAGGTACAATATATCCAACACAGTCAATAAGACGAACATTCATATTAGCACAGTTATCTATATTTATATTAACTGCTTTTTCAGGTATAAATTTGGGCTCGGTAGTCATAATTGTTCTGCCAGAAGAGGCTTGTGGCAGTTCATCTTTTGCACGCTCTTTTTCGTATTCCTCAGAAATATTGGGCATTACAAGCTTATCCATAAACTGCTTTATGAATGTTGATTTACCTGTTCGCACCGGTCCTACAATTCCCAAATAAATATTTCCGCCTGTTCTTAAAGCAATGTCTTCGTATATACTTTTATTTGCCATAAAATATTCCTCCGAAACTTGAACTGCAAATTTTTTTACTGCTTAATAATATGTAAAGAATATTTTATTTATGACAAAAGAAAAAAGACCGCAAAAATTGCGGTCTTGAAATTATTTTACAGCATCTGTTTTGTTCCATCTAAAATTACCCCAAACACCGTTTACCTCACTAAAATATATAAACGAATTTGAATGCTTTTTTGAAAGCTTAATCAAATCATTCATTTGACGCATATTAATTATTGTTATAATCATTTTTTTGCTATCACCGGTAAACATACCCGTACCATTAATTATTGTCGCGCCGTGTTTTAAATTGTTAATTATATCGTATTTAAATTCCTCTGGGTTGTCGGTAATTATGCGTGCTTCAATAGCATTTCTTGTAGTTTTTAAAACAGAATTCATAGCCATATTAAAAATGAGCATTTGTGCCACCGACATAATAATGCTTTCAATATTACCATAAACAAAAAAAGATACACCTATGATTATGTAACAAAAAACCGATATAAGACTCTCTATATTAAGATAAGGCTTTTTTTGCTGAAGAATACATGCAATAATATCTACACCACCTGTAGATCCACCTATTTTAATCATAACTGCAGTGCGAAAGCCTAAAATTATACCCGATGCCAATACTGCAATCCATCCATTGCTTGATGATATATACTGATACATATCAAGCCTTTCCATAGCAATCATCATAATTGATGAAATTGTTGTAAAAAGTGTTGTATAAATAACATACTTTTTACTTATAAAAAACCATGCAACAATTAAAAGAGGTATATTTATTGCAAGTGAAATATATCCCATACTAACACCAGTTAACTTTTGCAGCATCATAGAAATACCGTCGACGCCGCTTGGCGCAAAATTAGCAGGATTTACAAAACAATAAAGACCTATTGCTGATAAAACCGCGGATATAATAATTAAAAAACCATCAATAACCATTTGAAATTTTTTCACAAAATCACCCCGATAATTATTGTTGTTTACAAACACAAAATATGTTTACATTGATGATAACTATTATAGATAGGTATGTTACTTTTTTCAAGATGTAAAAATTAAATTCATACTTGATTTTTTTATAAATATCCTATATAATATCCAAGTCATATGGAGATGTCGCGTAGTTGGTCGAGCGCGCACGATTGGAAATCGTGTAACTATTAAAAGTAGTTCGAGGGTTCGAATCCCTCCATCTCCGCCATCTAAAGACACCATTGAAATCTGAACCCCCAAGTTCAGACTCAATGGTGTTTTTATTATAAAACCCAGTATTTATGCGGCTGTTCGAGGCCGCATTTTCTTTTTGTCAGCTGTCTAAAAAAAGAAAAACTTGAATTGGGCAATTAGAAGATTTAAAAACAAACCTTTTCAAACCCATCAGTCTATCTGCGTATATCTAAAAAATCATGATTTTTCTTTGTTTATGAAAAGATGAACTTGATTTTTTCTTTTGCTATTCTTTCATTACAGTACACAAAGTTAAATTCACCGCTGATCTGCATATCCGCAACAGTAAAGGTGGCAAGATCATCTCGGCAACGGGATATGGGTTCATAGGCAAAGGTAATGGCACCGTTGTTTGCCACAAGGTTGCAAATTACGGAAAAATTGCTGACAGAGATGCAACGCTTAAAGTTATCAAGGGAAAAGCCACGGTCGGTAATAGCATTATGCAATAATGTTCTTGTTCCTGAAAACGGCTCTCTGACCACAATATTCTCCGCAAAAATATCTTCGAGCGTCACCAGCTTATTTGCAAAAGGATGGCTTTTGGCACAGACCCCTACAAACGCGTCTTTCTTGTAAAGGTGATAGCCGTATTTGGATTTGTCAAATACACCCTCAATAACTGCAAAATCGATCTCTGCCTTTTCAAGCATATGTAACAGATTTTCAGTGTTGTCTATAATCAAGTCAAGATTGTGTTTCGGATCTTGCAGAAAGGAACGAATCTCCGGTACGATCACAAATTCGCCGATGGTCTTGGTTGCACCTACGGTCATATGAACAGTATCGGCAGTGATGAACTTTTCACGGATATCCGCTTCCTCTGCCTTGATGCTGTCAAAATAACGCTTTAGCTGTTCGGCGTTCTTTGTTCTTGACAGTGACCGTCCATCATACTCAAACAGCTTCACACCGTAATAATTCTCCAAATAATGAATATGCTGTGTTACACCCGGCTGAGTCATATTCAGTTTTTCTGCCGTTCTGCGATAATTCATCTCATCATAGAGAGCAAGAAAGGTAAGCACTCTGTAATCTAACATAACGATCTCCAATTAACTCACATTATTGGTTAATAATAAATGATAATTTGATTTTATCACAAAACCGTAGTATAATCAAGGGGTATAAGCGAAAGTAGGAGATTGATTATGAAAGTGTTGAAAGTGTTTCCCGGAATAATATTATCTGTAGGTGTGGCGATTCTTGCCTGCTGGCTTGAAAGTCTGCTGCCTATCCATCTTATCGGCTCTGCCGTTATTGCAATGTTTATCGGTATAGTCCTCAATTACTTTTTGAGGAATACCAAGGTCTTTGCATCG
>JAZNSJ010000155.1:0-5875 GCA_045591155.1 Acutalibacteraceae bacterium
CTCTAAAAACAACCCTTGTCTTATTGGTGAGCCGGGTGTTGGTAAAACTGCAATTGTAGAGGGCCTTGCCATAAAAATTGCCAACGGCACAGCGCCCGCGCGTTTGCTTGATAAAGAAATTCTTTTGTTAGACCTTACAAGCCTTGTTGCAGGTACACAGTTCCGCGGTCAGTTTGAAAGCAGGGTAAAAGGCCTTATAGAAGAGGTTAAAGATGCGGGCAATATTATATTGTTTATTGATGAAATTCATAACCTTGTAGGCGCGGGTGATTCTGCCGAAGGCTCAATGAATGCCGCCAACATTTTAAAACCTGCGCTATCGCGTGGTGAAATTCAGGTTATAGGCGCTACTACATTTAAAGAATACCGTAAGTATATTGAAAAAGATGCCGCCCTTGAACGCCGTTTTCAACCAATTACAGTTGAAGAACCATCGGTTGATGAGGCTATTAATGTTATGCTTGGTATAAAGCCATATTATGAGGGCTACCACACAGTAACAATACCTGACAGCGTTGTTAAAAATGCTGTATATTTGTCTGAAAGATATATTACCGACCGTTTCTTACCTGATAAGGCAATAGATTTGTTAGATGAGGCTTGCGCATGCGCCAGCCTTGAAAATAAGGCTATAGACCAGCTTTATGTTGCAAACAAAAAGGTTGCTGAACTTTCTAAACAATTAGATGAGCTTACTGCTGTGGTTGAAAATCCTGATTACGAAAAACAGGCAATGGTAAAATCAGACCTTGAAAAATTCAAAACACAAGCCGACAGCCTTTGTGAAGCCGCGGCAAATAATACAGTTACCGACAGCCACCTTGCCACTGTAATTGAAATGTGGACAGGTATACCTGCCTCTAAAATCGAAGAAAACGAGCTTACAAAGCTTGCCCGATTAGAAACCGCGCTAAATGAAAGCATTATTGGTCAAACCGATGCAACAAAGCTTGTAGCAAATGCGGTAAAACGCTCACGCGTAAAAACAAGCGCATTGCGCCGCCCCGCATCATTTATTTTTGTAGGTCCTACTGGTGTTGGTAAAACTGCGCTTGTAAAAGCTCTGTCCGAGCAATTATTCGACACGCCCGAAACCTTTATTCGCCTTGATATGTCCGAGTTTATGGAAAAGCATTCGGTATCACGTCTTATTGGTGCGCCTCCTGGATACGTTGGCTATGACGAGGCAGGACAGCTTACCGAAAAGGTACGTCGCAAGCCGTATTCGGTAATTTTAATTGATGAAATCGAAAAAGCCCATCCCGACGTATTAAACATTCTTTTACAAATTCTTGATGAGGGCAGGGTAACCGACGCTCACGGCAGAACTGTAAATTTTGAAAATACAATTATTGTTATGACCTCTAATGCGGGTAGCGAAAGAGCCGATAATCTTTTAGGCTTTGGTAAAACTGTTACCGAAGCTTCCAAAGAAAAGGCGCTCAAGGCCCTGCGTGAATTTTTACGCCCCGAATTTATTGCCCGTGTTGATGAAATTGTTGTGTTTAATCCGCTGTCACAAGACTCTCTGCAAAAAATTGCCCAAATTATGTTAAACGAGTTAGCAGTTGCGCTTAAAGAACGTAATATTGAATTTATTTTCGACAGTGAGGTATCGCAATATATTGCATTAAAGTGCGACGGTACCAAAACAGGCGCCCGTGAACTTCGTAATATTATACGTCGCGAAATCGAAAGCCCTGTTGTTGATACAATAATTTCAAACAACGCCATAAGCACACTCGTTGCAACTATTAAAGATGGCAACATATCATTAGAAATTGGAAAGTGAACAGCGTGAAAACCTATAAATATCAAATGCACACCCATACTGCTCCATGCAGTAAATGTGCGGTAATGACTCCAACCGAACTTGTGCAAAGTCTTGCCGAGGGCGGATATAGTGGTTGTGTGCTTACAAATCATTTTTTTAAGGGCAATAGCGGTATAGACCGTAATTTGCCCTGGAATGATTTTGTTGCAGAATATGAGAAAGATTATCTCGAATGTCAAAAAGCCGCCCAAACTTACAACTTAGACATTATTTTTGGTATTGAAGAACACCTTTTTGACGGATTGGAAATTTTGTGTTATGGTATAACACCACAGATTTTATATCAAAATCAACATTTAAGGGATGACCATTCACTTAAAACATGGTCGGATACATTACATCGGTATGGTGCTTTATGTATTCAGGCTCATCCATATCGTGATAGGGAATATGTTAAAAATCCGCGACCGTTATCACTTGATTTAATTGATGGTATTGAAGTATATAATTACTGCAATCAAGCGGCAGAAAATGAACTTGCACAAGAACTTGCATCACAAAATCCACAACTTATTTTAGTTTCGGGCGCTGATGCGCATAAAAGCAGTATATTAAATAAAGCAGGTATAAAGACAACCATTCGCATTACTGATGAAAAAACACTTGTTGATGTGTTAAAATCGGGTGATTATGACTTAATTAAATAGTATGAATTACAATAAATGGATTAAACAAAACACAACATCATTAAAAGGTAAAACAGTAGCCGTATCAGGTGCCACAGGTGGCATCGGTACGGCTTTGTGCAATTATCTGGCATATTTGGGCGCAAATCTTGTGTGTCTAGACCGAAATGCTGATAAGTCGAATAAACTGATTAACGATTTAAAATTAAAATATTCAGGTCTTACAGCCCGTCATATTACACTTGACCTTGAAAATTTTGACAGGGTAATAGAGGTAACTCAACAATTAAAGAATATTGATATTGATTACCTTATATTAAATGCAGGCGCCTATAAAATACCACGCCATAAATGTAGCACAGGATATGATAATGTTTTTCAAATCAACTTTGTATCGCCCTTTTATTTAGTGCGTAAGCTTGCGCCGCAAATAAAAGCGCGTGGCGGCAGGGTAGTAGCTGTAAGCAGTATAGCGCACAACTATTCAAAAATAGATATAAACGATATTGATTTTAGCACACGCAAAGCTTCAAGCTTAGTTTACGGTAATGCAAAACGTATTTTAACCTTTTCTCTTTTTAATTTTTTTGGCGGTGATAATACGCTGTCGGTAGTGCACCCAGGCATTACTCTTACCAACATTACGGCGCATTACCCAAAACTTGTTTTTGCTGTTATTAAACACCCAATGAAAATTATTTTTATGTCTCCTAAAAAGGCATCTCTTTGCGTGCTATATGGTTTATTTAACGGTTGCCGTAAAAATGAGTGGATTGGACCAAGTTGGTTTAACGTTTGGGGACTACCCCAAAAGAAAAAATTACATACCTGTACCTGCAGCGAGGCATTGCAAATATATAATATCGCAAAGTGTATATATAAATGACATTTGTTTTTTGTCATTGCGAGTAACTATGGTTACAAAGCAATCCGTAATACCCAATATAAATCCGTTCGTCAAAGGCAAACACGGCAATTTTCAATTTTCAACTTCGAATGCGACTTCAGTCGCATTTGAAGGTTTATAACAAAATTTTTTTATAATTGTATTGACAATTTGTACATTTTGCGGTAAAATTATATCGTCACTAATTATATATTCTTAAAAGGAGGAATTTATAGTGAAAAAATATTTAGCAATTATTTTGTCAATTGCAATTTTGGCTGTTGCTATTCCATTTGGCGTATTCGCCGGCACAGGCCTTACTGCAACTGACACATGGGACGGTGGCAAAACCGCACCATCCAGACAAGACGCGGCTGGTAATTGGATTATCGAAACAGCCGAAGAGCTTGCTTATGTAGCATTATCTGGCGGTGTAACATCGCCAACAAATGGCAAGTCATATAAAATTGCCGACAATTCTGTATTTAATATGAACGGCTTTGAGGATATAACTCCTGACTCTACTCCCGAAGATATTAAAACTGCTACTGCAACCGGTAAATATTGGCATGAATCTACCATAAGCGATAACAATAAAGTTGATGCTGATGGTGATGCTGCAAATGGAAATGAATCATTTGATATTTATGCTTTCGCAGGTACTATCGACGGCAACGGCGCTATTATATATAACGTTAATGCTAAGGGTGCATACTCTGGCTTATTCCCACAAGCAGCAAATGTTAATGTTTCTATTAGTAATATAACTGTTAAAGCTTCACAATTTGATGGCTACCATATGGTAGGCGGTATTGTTGGTAGAGCTTTTGGTAATGGTTATACTGTTTCTATTAACGGCTGTGCTGTTGAAAATTGTTATTTTAAAAATGCTTCTACTGTTGGTAATCAGAAATCAGGTACTATTGTTGGTATGTCCGAGCATATGGGCATTAACATTAATAACTGCTATGCCGCAAACAACGATTTTGACACTACTAACCTCAAATATTACGGCGGTTTTGTAGGTGATTCATCAGCGTACGGTAATGCTTTAACATTTACCAATTCAGTTTCTATCGGTACATCACCATTCCCAACAGTTAAAACTGGTTCTGCTTTAACAACTGACACAAAGCTTGGTAAAAATACATGTGTTTGGAGTAATGTATATTCTGATACCGCTACACCAGATAGCGCTTTCGATAGTGCAAAATCTGGTATTTCGGTACTTTCACTTGCAAATATGACAGGTGCAAATGCTAATGCAAATATGAATCTCGATTGGAGTGTTTGGTTTGCAAACACTGCAGGCGCTCCTGTATTACGTGTATTCCACGATGTTTCTGTTGTAGATATGCAAAATGGTACTCATGCTGAATATTGCAGAGATACTCATTGTGATTTAACAGGTGATGCTGTAGCACATAGTCCTGTTTTAAATAATGAAAAAACACAATATGTGTGCACTTGTGGTTATAGTGAAGATGTTATTGGTAACCCTGTTGTACCTAACAATAAATCTGTAGTTGTTTGGGACGGTACCTCATTTAGCAAAACAACTGCTTTTGAAGATACCGGTATCACCTGTGCTGATACTCAGGCAGAACAGGGTACTGCAACCAACCCATATATAATTGAAACACCTAAACAGTTACGTTATGTAGCACAGCTTATGGATACTGCAACTATTGGTAAGTATTTTAAAATCGCAGATGGCATTGCTGTTTTTGACTTTAACAATTTATCATATTCTCAAATTGACAACGCTTGTTATTTCCAAGGAACTTTTGATGGTAACGGTGTAGAAATTATTAATCTTAACTTAACTGGTTATCATGCTGGTTTGTTTACTAATACTAAAAACGCTACTTTTAAAAATATTAACATTACTGGTGTAACTTCTAATGGCAATGGCGGTAATGCTGGTGTTCTTGTTGCACAAAACGCTAATACTACAACACTTGATGTTATTAATTGCGCTATCATTAATTGTACAGTTAATGCTACACAAGAGGTTGGTGCTATTATAGGTCAAGCCGGTTCATCAACCGTAAGTATTAGTAACTGTTTTATAGCAAACAATACTGTTAATTCAGCAACTGATGGTAAAACCAACAACCATATTTTGGGTAACGGTTGGACCAATCCAAGAACAATAAGTAATTCTATTGTTATTGGCAATGACTATCAATTAAGAATGACAGTAGATAATGTATGGTCAAGTGATACTGCTGCTACTGGCGCTGGCGCTGTAGCAACAATGAATCTTGGTGATGCTTGGTTTGATACTGCTTCTTACCCAGAGCTTTCAGTATTCCATGATATGGTTATTAAGTACATTGATGCCGATAAGCACCAAAATGTTTGTCAGGTTGTTGTAAACGGTACACCATGTACCACCTGTGGCCCTGTGGTAGACCACACCTTTAGCGTAGATGACAGTAAATGTACCGTATGTAAAACTGATTGTCCTCACACAACAACCGACACAAGACAAGACGATGTTAATGGTCCAACTTGTGGCGCTGC
>JAZNSJ010000156.1:0-2655 GCA_045591155.1 Acutalibacteraceae bacterium
AAATCTCCATTTGAGGTCTTTTGGGGTGTTGCACTTGCTTGACAATCTGCCCTGGATTTTGCGGAGCAAAATACTGGGGGATATTATAAAGCAAATATGTAATTAAATTGAAATGCCAATGAAATTTTCAATTTGATTATAAGGTATCCCCTCGCCACGCATACGCGCGGCCCTGGCAGATTGTCAAGCAAGTGCAACACCCCAAAAGACCTCAAATGGAGATTTCCAATTAAGGCATTTTCTTGGTCGGGTGTTAATTAAATATACAACTTTTTCTAATTCCTCATCAGAAACCTCGTGAAAATTAGTTCCTTTAGGAAAGAAAAATCGCAAAATGTCATTTGTGTTTTCATTGGTTCCTCGTTGCCAAGGTTTATGTGGCTCTGCAAAATATATTGGTGAAGAAATTTGTTTTTCAATTTCTCTAAAATTTGCAAATTCAGAACCGTTGTCTAAAGATAAGCTTTTTACCGGTTTATCTTTAAGTAAATCCACAACTACTTTTTCGGTCAACAAAGCGTTTCTGCTTTGTAATTTTCCTGCAAGTAAATATCTTGTTTTTCTATCAGCAAGTGTTACTACCAAACCTTTACCAACAGCACCGTAAACTGTATCGCCTTCCCAATCACCGATGCGACTCCTATTCTTAATAGGCGGTGTCCATTCCGGTATGATTCTATCGGGTTGAATGGTATTGTAACAGCTGTTTCTTGGTAATTGGAACTTTCCGCGCCTTCTTAAATGGATTTTCTTAGAAATATCAGGTAATTCACCGCGGTATATGTATCTGTAAATTGTTGCAAAAGAGGTTAACCTCTTTTGGTGTTCCTTTTCGTAGCGATTAACAATTTGTTCGGGAGACCAAAACAAATTTAACTTTTCTATGACATAATTCCATTCACTTGTGTTTGGCTTCAAAGCTCTGCGTTGCTGTTCTCTGCGACGACGAATATACAAATTTTGAGCTCGCCAATGGTTATACCAATATTTGTTATTTGGTTTATTATGTGGACGGTACTTTGCTCTATTTCTATTGACTTCACGGCTGATAGTTGATGGACTACGTTCCAAAATTGCAGCGATTTCGCGAAAACTTTTATCCTCGGATAAAAGTTGTTGTAGATATTTTCTCTCTTCTAGTGTAAAATGTGTATATGACAATATACTTCCCTCCGTGTTCTTGTATTTGTGGTTATTTACATTTTACACTTAAGGTTGTATATTGTCTATTTTTTATTTAGTGTTGCACTTCATATTATAATCTGTCCACCTCCCTTTAGGCAAGGGAGGCTTTTCGGTATTTCATTATATAACATCAACCTTAATAAGGTTTGTATTACCCGTCTGACCGTTGGTAACACCGCCGGTCAAAACGATTTTATCACCCTTTTGAAGAGAAAGCGCGTCTTTAGTAAGTCTTGCCGCGCTAAAGAACAAAACGTCGGTCGAGCTGTAATTTTCGCACATCATGGGAATTACGCCCCACGACAGCGATAGTCTGCGCCAGGTTTTTTCGTTTGTGGTAATACCGATAATCGGCACCGCCGGACGGAAACGGGATACCATTCTCGCGGTAGCACCCGAAAGCGAGCAAACCGCTATCGCCTTTGCGCCAATATCAATCGCCATTCCGCAGGTTGCGTGGGAAATTGCATCAACTGTATTCTTAATTTTAAACTCACGGCTTAAAAAGCGCTTTTCATAATGAATATTCTGCTCGGTATTAAAGGCGATTCGTGCCATTGTCTCAACCGCCTCTACAGGATACCGCCCTGCCGCCGTCTCGCCCGAAAGCATAATAGCGCTTGTACCATCATAAACCGCATTGGCAACATCGGATATTTCGGCGCGGGTGGGTCGGGCATTGTAAACCATTGACTCAAGCATTTCGGTTGCAGTGATTACCCGTTTACCTAAAAGGCGGCATTTGGTAATAAGCTGCTTTTGTATAGCGGGAAGCTCTTCAAAGGGTATTTCCACACCCATATCACCGCGAGCAATCATAATACCCTCACATTCCGCACAAATCTCTTCGATATTATCCACACCCGAACGGTTTTCGATCTTTGCAATAATGTCAATATCCCCCGCACCCTGTTCAGCCAAAAACTCTTTGACATCCAACAAATCCTGACGGCAGGAAACAAATGAACAGGCAAGAAAATCTATATCGTGCCGAAGCCCGAACAAAATATCCTGTTTGTCCTGTTCACTCAGGTACTTCTGTTTAAGTGTTTTATTTGGAAAGCTCATACTCTTACGGTCAGAAAGCTCACCGCCAACCAAAACCTTACATTTCACCTCATTTTCGGTTGTAGACAAAACCTCGAACTTTAAAAGCCCATTATTGAGAAGAATTTCGTCCCCGTTTTCGAGCTCTTTGGGCAGCTCCCTATAATTAACTGAAACCTTATTGCTGTCGCCCTCGATATCTTCAGCAGTGAAGATGAACTCCGCACCCTCTTCTAGCATGATTTTACCGTTTTTAAAGGTTTTAATTCGATATTCGGGGCCCTTGGTATCAAGCAATATTGCAATAGGCATCCCAAGCTTTTCCCTAACCTTTTTAACAAAGGCAATCCTCTCGGCATGCTCCTTATAAGTATTATGTGAAAAATTCATCCGCGCCACATTCATACCCGCAAGGCACATTTG
>JAZNSJ010000157.1:0-9290 GCA_045591155.1 Acutalibacteraceae bacterium
AAATCAATCGGCTCAAAGTTTTCATAATATTTTTTAAGAATTTTGCGCTTTTCGTCTTCCTTCATAATGTTGGTGTTACCAACGTAAAAGGTTTTAAGATTATCGCCGTAGCGCTCGGCGTTGCGGTACATATTATATCCGCCAAAAAATTCGTCGGCTCCCTCACCCGAATAGCAAATTTCTGTGCTTTTAGCGGTAGCAATGCAACCGAGTGCAAACGCCACAGCCGACGCATCGCCCAAAGGCTGTTCCATATTATACATAACGTAAGGCACTATATCGAAATACTGCTGTGGAGTTATAACACAGCGATTAAATTTGCGGCCTAAAATATCAGCCGTTTCGCGCGCAAGCCCCGATTCGTCAAGTCGGGTGTCGTCATAGCCGCAGCTGTTAGCTGCAGGCGCATCGGACACCGCTAAAACATAAGACGAATCAACGCCGCCCGAAAGGAATGACTCAACGTATTCGTCATCGGTTTTAACCTCGCACATAACTTCACCAAGGGTAGAGTGAATTTCATCTGCCCACTCGTCAAGGGTTTTTGTGTTGTCGGGTTTGAAGGTAGGGCGGAAATAGCGGGTGATTTTAATTTCACCGTTTTTAAAGGTCATAAAACGCCCCGGCAACAACTTTTTAACACCCTCAAAAAAGGTTTCTTCACCCGTGGTGTAGGTCATAGTGAGATATATTTGAAGCATTTTTTGATTTAACTCTTTTGTAAAACTGTCTTGCTCCATAATTTCACGGATTGTGGTGCCGTAAAGCAATTTGCCGTCGGTTGTTTGATAATAATAAAACGGCTTTGTACCAAATTGGTCTCGCAGGCAAAATAGGGTATCGGTGTCGGTATCGTAAAGCGCAAAACTAAACATACCATATATATGGTTTGCCATATCACCGCCCCATTTTTTATAAGCGGAAATAATTATTTGCTTTTCTTTTTCTTGGCGTGATAGGGAGGTATCAATACCAAACTCTTCACAAAGAGATTTATGGTTGCGGATATGACCGCTGTAGGTTTTAAGCTCTATCATTTAGTTAGACTCCTATCAGTCTAAAATTTAATAAAAATATTTTACCACATATTTTTACATAATTCAACAAAATATCATATTCAATTTTTAGTATTGCCTAAAAACAAAAAATCCAAACTAAACCACAAGGGTTTAATTTGGATTTCTGGAGCTGAAGATGGGACTTGAACCCACGACCTACTGATTACGAATCAGTTGCGCTACCAACTGCGCTACTCCAGCAAAATTTTGCTAAATCATTATATCAATTTGTAATTATTAAGTCAAGATATTTTATCTGTGCTCATACAAATAGTATAGGATGTGATGCTATGCTATGTAGAATTGATGACCTTAAAAACAAGCAGGTTGTTTGCGTAAAAGACGGTTGTGTGTTGGGATTTGTTTCAGATGTCGAGATGGATACGCTAAATGGAAATTTAACTGCAATAATAATTTTTGGTCGACTTAGATTTTTTGGTCTTTTAGGTCGCGAAGAAGATATTATTATTCCGTGGTCAGATATAAGCGTAATTGGTTCTGAAACGGTTTTAGTAACAACCGAACCGCCTATTTTTTTGCGAGAAAAAACAAGAAAATTAAATTAAAGAAGTTTATCGTGTAGAAAAACATAATTTTTTTATGCAAAATGCACAAAAAAATAAAAAATGGAATTATTTTATTTCCCATTTTTTAACAAAAAGTATTGAAAAATTACAAACTGTTTGATATAATAAATTCGTAAAAGTATACAATTTTGTAGGAAGGAAGTAAAAATGAGGGACTTTGACAATGGTTTTAACTCTTCTATAAAAAATGACGCTTATGAATATTTGGGTTCCTTTTTGTCGGGCGATATTGCTGCCTTTCGTGTTTGGGCACCAAACGCTACAGCGGTAAGTGTTGTTGGCGAGTTTAACAATTGGGATACAAAGTGTAACCCAATGTCACCAATTGCCGATGGGGTGTGGCAGGCAGAAATTGTCGGCATTAAAAATTTTGATACCTATAAATATGCTATAACAGCTCCCGATGGTAAGGTTACTTTAAAAAGCGATCCTTATGCGCGTCATTTTGAAACGGCGCCTGCAAATGCATCAAAGGTGTATGCTGATGACCGGTATGAGTGGTCCGACAGTGATTGGAAAAATTTGCAAAACAGCAAAAATATAATGGAGTCACCCGTTAATATATATGAGGTTCATTTAGGCTCTTGGAAACGTTTTTATGATGGCAACACGTATGATTATGTCACTGCAGCTAAAGAAATTTCAAAATATGTTAAAAAGATGGGATATACCCATATAGAACTAATGCCGCTTACCGAGCACCCCTTTGAAGGATCTTGGGGCTATCAGGTGACGGGCTACTTTGCACCGACGTCACGATTTGGTACACCAAAGGATTTTAAAAAGTTTATCGACATTATGCATAATGCGGGCATAGGCGTTATATTAGATTGGGTGCCTGCTCATTTTCCGAAGGATGAGTTTGGTTTATATCGCTTTGACGGCACACCTTGTTATGAATACGCCGACTCTCGCCGTGGCGAGCATAAGGAATGGGGAACCTGTGTATTTGATTATGGCAGGGTTCAGGTTATGAACTTTCTTATATCAAGCGCAGTGTTTTGGCTTAAAGAGTATCATATAGACGGACTACGTGTAGATGCGGTAGCATCTATGCTGTATCTTGATTATGGTAGAAACGGTGGCGAGTGGCTGCCAAACAGCTATGGCGGTCGAGAACATCTTGAGGCAATAGAGCTGCTTCGTCAGGTGAACGCGGCAGCATTTGAGGCAAATCCTGCGGTTATGATGATAGCTGAGGAGTCAACTGCATGGCCTATGGTTACAAAGCCTGCCAGTGACGGCGGACTGGGCTTTAACTTTAAGTGGAATATGGGCTGGATGAACGATATGCTACGCTATATGTCGCTTGACCCGTTTTTTAGAAAACATAATCACGACTGCCTCACCTTTTCGTTCTTTTATGCATTTAGTGAAAATTTTGTATTACCTATTTCACACGATGAGGTGGTACACGGAAAATGTTCGCTTATAAATAAAATGCCCGGCGAATATAAGGATAAATTTGATAATTTGCGTGCATTTTACGCCTATATGATGGCACATCCTGGAAAAAAACTGCTGTTTATGGGTCAGGAATTTGCACAGTTTATTGAGTGGAAATATGATGCCCCACTAGATTGGTTGTTATTAGATTATGACGCGCATAAACAAATGCAAGAGTATGTTAAAGACCTTAACAAATTTTATCTTAAAAACAGTCAGCTTTGGGAGATTGACTATTCGTGGGAAGGCTTTTCGTGGATTTCAAACGACGATTACACACAAAGCATAATTTCTTTCCGTCGAATAAACCGCGCGGGAGACGAAATAATTTGCGTTTGCAATTTTGTTCCGGTTGACCGTCACGAATACCGTATAGGAGTTCCCGTATCGGGAAGTTATAAAAAGCTGTTTAGCTCTGCCGACCAAAAATACGGTGGCACAGGCGGTGTTGCCGAAGTTTATAAAAGTGATAATACAGCTATGCACGGGTATGATAATTCAATATTGCTTGACATACCGGCGCTTTCGGTAACATATTATAAAGTACCTAAAAACCGCAAATCAAAAAATAAAAAATAATGCTAAAATCACGGGCAATAAAAAGGAGATGTTTTTGTGATTAAGAAAAAATGTGTTGCAATGCTTCTTGCAGGTGGACAGGGCAGCCGTTTGGGTGTGCTTACGGGTAAAATTGCAAAACCGGCAGTACCGTACGGCGGCAAGTACAGAATTATCGACTTTCCGCTTTCAAACTGTACAAATTCAGGTATTGATACTGTAGGTATTCTTACACAGTACAAGCCGTTGGAGCTTAACGATTATATAGGCTCCGGTAAGCCATGGGATTTAGACCGACTTAACGGTGGCGTACATATTTTGCCCCCATATCAAGGTCAAAAGGGAGGCGACTGGTACAAGGGTACAGCAAATGCTATTTACCAAAATCTTGAATTTATCGAGCGCTACAATCCCGAATATGTACTTATTTTATCGGGCGATCATATCTATAAAATGGACTACTCTAAAATGATAGATCAGCACGAGGCAACAGGCGCTGCTTGTACAATTTCTGTTTTAGAGGTATCTCTTGAGGAAGCATCACGCTTTGGTATTATGAATACCAACCCAGATGGTAGTATTTATGAATTTGAGGAAAAACCAAAAAATCCAAAGAGTCAACTTGCATCAATGGGTATATATGTATTTACCTGGGAAAAGCTTAAAAAGTATCTCACCGAGGATAACGAAAATCCACAATCAGACAATGATTTTGGTAAAAACGTTATACCGCTTATGCTATCTGCCGGTGAGCTTATGATGGTTTATCGCTTTAGTGACTATTGGAAAGACGTTGGCACGGTTGATTCTTTATGGGAAGCAAACCTCGACCTTCTTAATCCACGTATTGATCTTAATCTTTCAGATAAGGATTGGCGCATTTATTCACGCACGGTAGCGTTGCCGCCGCAGTACATTTCAGACACTGCAAAGGTTGAACATTCGCTTGTAACCGATGGCTGTGAGGTTTATGGTACGCTTGATTATTCAATACTTTTTGAAAATGTAACGGTTGAAAAGGGCGCTAGTGTAGAATATTCTCTTGTAATGCCTGGTGCCGTAATAAAGCGCGGCGCTAAGGTTAAGTATGCCATTATTGCAGAGGATGTAGTTGTAGAAGAGAATGCATTTGTGGGCAAAGACCCAACCGAGCTTTCGCCCGAAGATTTTGGCATTACCGTAATAGGTAGCGGTGTAACTGTGGGTAAAGGCGCAATTGTTGGCGCCAAGCAAATGATAACACAAGACATAAAGGAGGAAGCGTAATGATTTCATCAAGTGTAGCTGGCATAATATTTGCAAATGCTCATGACGAAACGATAGAAAGACTTACTAAAAAAAGGTCTATTGCATCGGTGCCTTTTGGGGGCAGATACCGTCTTATAGATTTTTGTCTATCAAACCTTGTTAATGCAGGCGTTTCTAATGTTGGTATAATTACAAAAGAAAAATACCGTTCGCTCATGGACCATTTGGGCAGCGGTATGCATTGGGACCTTGACCGCAAAAGCGGTGGCATAAGAATATTACCTCCTTATAATGTAAGCCGTGTGCGTCTTTATCAAAATCACGTTGAAGCGCTTTATGGCGCTATGGATTTTATGGTTCGTTGCAACGCAAAGCATATTGTGGTTTATGATGCGCGTACAGTAGCAAACATCGATATTAAAGCAGTTATTAAACAACATATTAATACAGATGCCGACATAACTGTTGTTTGTCGTAAGGGTCTTAAAATTACAAATGCTGATAATACAATGGCTCTTGATGTAAACAAAGAGGGTAGGGTTGTTCTTACGGGCTTCCCCGCAAAGATTGCCGCTGACGATATTCGTAGTATGGGTGTGTATGTATTTAACCGCGAAAAGCTTATCGAAATTGTTAAAGAATCATACAAAACCGGTGGTGATACAATAAACGATGATATAATTTCGGCAAATCTTGGCACACTAAAAATTATGGCGTATGAACACAAAAATTATGCCGCGATTATGGACTGTCCAAAGGCTTATCGTCGTGCAAACTTTGATTTGCTTGACAGTGAAGTAAGAAAAGATTTGTTTAACTCGCAGCGTCCCATTTACACCAAAACGCGTGACGATATGCCCACTCGATATGGAACTCAGTCAAGCGTTACCAATTCTTTGGTAGCTGAAGGCTGTGTAATCGAGGGTACTGTTAAAAATTCTGTACTATTTAGAGGCGTTAAGGTAGAAAAAGGTGCTGTTGTAGAAAACAGTATCTTAATGCAGGGTGTAACCGTTAGCGAAAACGCTCAACTTGATAATGTTATTTTTGATAAGAATGTATCAGTAAATGCAGGAATGGTTGTAAAAGGAACCGAGGAACAAGCGTTTTTGGCTGAAAAGAATCAGACACTTTAAAAATCTAGGAGAAATTTATGAAAATATTATTTGCAACTAGCGAAGCCTTACCTTTTGCTATGTCGGGCGGACTTGCCGATGTTTCGGGTGCGCTTCCAAAGGCGCTTCGCCGCAGACTTGTGGGCTGCCGTGTGGTTATGCCGCTTTACAGCACTATAAAGCCTGAGCTTCGCGAAAAAATGATCTTTGTAGGCAGTATTACTGTGCCTGTTTCATGGCGTAGACAGTACTGCGGTATATTTGAGGCTCATCTAGACGGTGTTATTTACTATCTTATAGATAACGAGTATTATTTTAAGCGTGATATGCTATACGGTCATTATGATGATGCCGAGCGCTTTGCGTTTTTCTCTCGTGCAGTGCTTGAAATATTACCGTATATTGATTTTAAACCCGATATTATTCATTGTAATGATTGGCAGACTGCTATGGTGCCTGTGTATCTTAACGAATTTTATAAGGCAGATCCGCTTTACAGTGATATAAAAACGGTATTTACAATCCACAATATTCAGTATCAGGGTAAGTACGGTATGGAGCTTTATAACGATTTGTTAGGACTCTTGCCTGGTCGTGAAAGTCTTGTTGAATATGACGGCTGCGTTAATCTTATGAAGGGCGCAATACAGTGCGCTGATAAGGTTACAACCGTGTCACCCACATATGCCAATGAAATATTACAGCCCTATTATTCACATGGGCTTGATAGTATTTTAAAGCAGTTTACCTATAAGCTTACGGGTATTGTAAACGGTATCGATTACGATGTTTATAATCCAGAAACCGACTCAATGATATTTAAAAACTTCGATGTAAACAGTCTTGATATAAAGGCGTACAACAAGTCGGAACTACAAAAGCAAATGGGACTTCCCGAAAAAGCAGATACTCCTGTTATTGGTATAGTTACTCGACTTGTAAAGCACAAGGGTCTTGACCTTGTAAAGCACGTTTTTGAAGAGATTTTACAGGCTGATGTTCAATTTGCAATTTTAGGCTCGGGTGAATACGAGTTTGAAAGCTTCTTTTATGAAATGTCACAAAAATATCCCCAAAAGGTTGGCCTTAAAATTGGATTTGACGCAACACTTGCTCACCGCATTTATGCAGGTGCCGATATGTTCTTAATGCCAAGCAAAAGTGAGCCTTGCGGCCTTGCGCAAATGGTGGCGCTTCGTTATGGAACAGTGCCTATCGTTCGTGAAACGGGAGGTCTTAACGACACCATTACTGACAGCGGTGACGGTGAGGGTAACGGCTTTACCTTTAAAAACTTTAACGCTCACGAAATGCAAAATGCTGTATGGCGCGCACTTGCTGGCTATAGTGATAAGCAGGGTTGGGATATACTCCGCCGTCGCGGTATGGCTTGCAACAACAGTTGGGGCGCATCGGCAGGAGCGTATATCGGTCTTTATAAAGAATTAGTTGGTAAAAAATAATTTTTAGTTTTGCAGGGCTTTTTTAGCCCTGCAATTTAATGGGGTACATAATTTATGCCAAATATTTTTGAAATTATTAAAACGGTTATTTTGGGCGTGGTTGAGGGTATTACCGAATGGTTGCCTATAAGCAGCACAGGACATATGATTTTAGTTGACGAGTTTATGAAGCTTAATGTCCGTGACGAGTTTATGGATATTTTTTTGGTGGTAATACAGCTTGGAGCAATTTTAGCGGTAGTATTACTTTTTTGGAGTAAGCTATGGCCCTTTAATTTAAAACGTCGACAGGGTGAGCCGATTGTTGATGTAGATAAGATTTTGCTTTGGGTAAAAATACTTATCGCAAGTATTCCTGCGGCAATAATAGGTCTTGCGTTTGATGAGCAAATAGACGAAATGCTAACGGGTGATATGCGTGCATTTGTAGTAGCAAGTGCGCTTATTATATACGGTATTCTTTTCATCGTTATTGAAAATCTAAAGAAAAAAGAAAAAATTACCGACCTTAATAAAATGCCTTATAGAACAGCGCTTTACATAGGTCTTATTCAGTGCTTGTCATTAGTACCGGGCACTTCGCGTAGTGGCTCTACAATTTTAGGCGCATCACTGCTTGGCACATCACGCACTGTTGCGGCAGAGTTTTCATTCTTTTTGGGAATCCCCGCTATGTTTGGCGCAAGCGCAATAAAGCTACTTAAGTTTTTTGCTGATGGCTTTAGTTTTACAACCGAAGAAATGATAATTCTACTTGTAGGTTGTGTTGTATCATTTGTTGTATCAATACTCGCAATTAAATTCCTAGTATCATATATCAAAAAGCACGATTTCAAGGTGTTTGGTGTTTATCGTATAATTCTTGGTGTTGCGGTAATCGCATATTTTGCACTAACAAAATAAATTTATTATTGCATACTATAGAGTCGTTTAACAAATAATTAGGAGAAATAAAATGGATAAAGAAAGTCGTATAGTAATGTTTGTTTTTTTCGGCATAGGAATTATTTTTACAGTTATAGCAATAGCAGTAGATTCTATTGTTGCTAAATGTATATGGTTCTTTTTGGCTGCCGTTGTTTTTGGTTTTACTATTTACGCAACAGTTGATGCCATTATAAAAAGCAGAAGGCATTCTAAAAAATTAGAAAATTTTATGATGGATTTACTTATGGAAGCCGATAATGATCCCGAGTTTATAGCAGGAATTGAACAACAAGTTGTGTTCAATGCGGTTAAAAAAAACACGCTTTTTGAAAGTCAAAGACCCGATGATGAGGATTATGGTTATAGTCTTTCAAATCCAATAATGACCAAATCTATCACGTATAGTGAATTGTATTTAAAAAGTTTAAGAACACTGGACGGTAAATCTTTTACTTGGACACGCAACAGTTCTCATTACGTTCCGAAAATAAGTGGAATTGAGGATGTAATGGTTGATGAATATCAACTTTATTTGAATGGTGAAAAGTATGGGGTAATTTATATGTGTCCTTATGGTCGCTCGGCGTCATATACGCCACGCGGTCTTACCTTGTCAAAAGAATAAACCAAAAAGACAGGTGGACGGCTCCGCATCCTAATTGCACACACAGGGGACGACCCTATGTGTCAATCAATAAAAATTAAAAAACACTTGATTTTATTATAATTTGTGTTATAATATATATAACGAATAACTTTAGAAAGGTGAGTGGTCTTGACCGCTCACTTTTGTTTTGGAGGAATGACAATGGCAAGTATAGCCGACAAGGTTTATGACCTTGTAAAGCCTACGGTCGAGTCGTGTGGTGTAACGCTTTGGGATGTTCG
>JAZNSJ010000158.1:0-4725 GCA_045591155.1 Acutalibacteraceae bacterium
TCTTTAATGCCCGACTGTATGATCGCCTTTGTACATTCGTTACAAGGGAACAGTGTTACGTAAACGGTACATCCCTTTACCGATGAGGTATTGCAGTTAAGTATTGCGTTAAGCTCGGCGTGGCATACGTAAAGATATTTAGAGTCAAGGCCATCGCCTCGCTCCCAAGGATATTCATCGTCGTGGCAGTGATGGGGCATACCGTTATATCCCATAGATAGTATACGCTTTTCTTGGTTTACAATGCAAGCGCCTACTTGGGTAGAGGGATCTTTGCTTCGCATGGCAGATAGCGCCGCAATACCCATAAAATATTCATCCCAGCTTAAATGGTCAACTCTTTTCATAATTACACCTCTAAGGTAAATATTGTATACTTTTATTGTAACTTATATTATTACATTTTTCAACAATTTTCTTTACGGAGCAACATGGCTGTAAACACCATTATTGCAGGGAATATTGCCGACACTAAAAATCCTACTTGCAGTGTAGTGCAGTTTGCGACAATGCCCATAATCCACGGACCGATCGAGCAGCCAAGGTCACCGCTTACAGCAAGCAGGCTAAACATAAGTGTGCCACCGCTTGTAAAATGACGAGCCGCCATAGAGTAGGTGCCAGGCCACGAAAGGCTTACAGTAAAGCCACACAAAGCGCAACAGATAAGCGATAACCATTCTATGTTTAAAACTGCTACTCCCATATAGCATAGAATACAAAGTATGTTGTTTACAATAAGTGCTTTTTTGGGGTTAAATTTACCGTCAAAAATACCAAATATAACCCTGCCGCTACCCATACAAACTGCAAATGCGCAGGGTCCTAAAAGGTCGCCTACGGTTTTGGTAACACCGAGTGCTTGCTGTGCAAAAAGCGAAGCCCACTGCGCCATAGTAATTTCACTGGCGCCTGCGCAAATCATAATAATTACAAAAATCCAAAAATCACGATTTTTAAACAGTGTATTTGCCGTTTTGCTTACAGGCTCATCAGGCTGCTCAATTATAGGTACGCGCATAAAATTGAACATATT
Source organism: Acutalibacteraceae bacterium (assembly GCA_045591155.1). GTDB lineage: Bacteria > Bacillota > Clostridia > Oscillospirales > Acutalibacteraceae > UBA737. The sequence continues at coordinate 1,037 of JAZNSJ010000158.1, forward strand.
TAAAAACGGAATTATTGCCCAAATAATAGGTATAAAATGCCACTGATGTTGACCTATTACAAATATTAACAGCGTAGAAACAAGCACGGTAAACATTTGCCCCCAACAATAGAAGGAATGTGTAAATACCATATCTGCGCCTTTTTTATCACCTGGCAATAATTCTACCATAGGGCTTATGCAAACCTCTATAATTCCGCTTCCGGAAGCATAAATAATAATTGATATAACAAGACAGGCATAAATATGCTCAGGAAAAATAAATGTTAAAATTCCCAGCATACAAAGTCCTATGCCTGCAAGACCGTGACAGGCAACAGCGGCACCGCGGTAGCCTAAATATTTTACAATTATAGGTGTCATTAAATCAACAATTAATTGTACAAAAAAATTAATAAACAACAGTCTACCAAGCTGTTCGTAGTTTAGATTGTACTGTGTATTAAAGATAATAAAAAGAATAGGTAAAAAGTTATTTATAATTGCCTGAACTACAAAACCGATAAAGCACGCAATTTTTGTGCTTTTGTAGGATATGCTCATTTATTTAGTTCCTCTATAATAGTTAAAAGCTCTTGTGGAGTGTTAATTATGTATTTTGCCCCATTTTCAAGAAGCTCGTCCTCTTTTCTAAAGCCCCAAAGCTCACCTACTGGCACAGCGCCGCTGTTAACAGCAGTTGCAACATCCATACCGGAGTCACCTATAAATACACATTCGTGTGGCTTTACACCCAATTCCTCCATAGCCATTAAAGCAGCTGTTGGGTCGGGTTTTGCGGGTATTCCGTCACGCTTGCCAAAAATTAGATCAAACACATCTCCGTAAAGTGAGGTTACAACCTCATTAGCCATATTTTGCTCTTTGTTTGTAACAACCGCTACAATAAATCCTTTAGCCTTCAGCATGTTGACAAGCTCGGGCATACCGTGGTACGCATAGGTGTTGTCGGCATAGTGAATAGCATAATAGGGTAAAAATATATCCTTGATTTTATTAACTGTATCGGCATCACGATGACCCTCGGGTAGTGCACGCTCAATCATTTTGGGTATTCCGTCACCTACAAAATATTTAAACGCTTCTACATCGTGAGTTGGGTAGCCAAATTGTGAAACAGCACGGTTTACGCCATCGGCCAAATCAATTAGAGAATCGGCAAGTGTGCCGTCAAGGTCAAATAAAACTGCTTTTATCATTGGTAAAATCTCCTTACATAAGAAAAAAGCCCGTGTAAATTGCTTACACGGGACTTTTAAGTCAAAGAATTGATTAGATAGCTCTGGTAACCTTGCCCGAACGTAAGCAACGGGTGCAGACATTTATGCGACGGGGTGAACCATCAACGATAGCCTTTACCTTTTTAACATTGGGCTTCCATGTTCTGTTTGAACGTCTGTGTGAGTGAGAAACCTTAATACCAAAAGCAATTTCTTTGCTGCAAATTTCACATTTTGCCATTGGTTGCACCTCCTTTTGAATCGACCGCAAACTATATCGGTCACATAGCAAACACAATATTAACACAAAACTTTCAAGAATGCAAGTATTTTTTTAAAATTTTGCAAAAATATTTTTAAAAACATTTTATAGTTAATTTTTATTAAAATGAGTATGTATAAACAAAAGAGCAGCCAACATTTGTTGACTGCTGCATTTTTTATTCTTCACTAAAATCGTCTTTGCCTACACCGCAGAGTGGACAAACAAAATCATCTGGGAGATCTTCAAATTTTGTTCCGGGTGCAATGCCGTTATCAGGGTCGCCTGCGGCTTCATCATAAACCCAACCGCAAATGTTGCATACATACTTTTTCATAAGTTTCCTCCTAAAAAATTATTTTATTTCCTCAAAATCGGCAGTACCGTGTTTACAAAGTGGGCAGACAAAGTCTTCGGGTAGGGTATCACCCTCATAAATATATCCACACACCTTGCACACAAAGCCTTTTTTGCCGTCTGTTTGTGGCTTTGGCTTAACATTTTCATAATAATAACTGTATGTCATAGTTTCTTTATCGGAAAGCACTCTCGCCTCGGTGATTTCACAAATGAACATACCGTGTGTATCAAGGTCGACATATTGCTCTACTTTAAGTGACATAAACGAATTTATGTGGCGGGGTAAAAACACAAGTCCATTATCAGAGCGAAGCGGCTCACATGCTGCGAATTTATCAACATTTCTGCCACTCGCAAAACCAAACTTTTCAAACACGGCAAATGGTGCATCAATACTCAAACAGTTAACATTCATTTTACCTGTTTGTTTGATAATGTGATGCGAATAGTTTTCTTTATTTATGGTTACGGCAATTTTATTTGGTGTATTTGTAACTTGTGTTACAGTATTAACAATAAGTCCGTTATCTTTTTTGCCATCGTTGCAGGTTACCACATAAAGACCGTAACCTATATTAAATAGTGCCGATAGGTCGTTTTTATTAGCTGTAGAGTCTTGCTGTGCAAGATAATCCATACAAAGCTCGTCGGCCAAAGAATTTAATTGTTTGCTGCTTTGTTCATTTAGCGCTGACATAATCTTTACAGTATTTTCTGCAAAGGTAATATTTTTGCTTTTTGCAAACATTTCTTTCATAACCTTTGCGGCAAGTGGCGCCCAACTGCCGTTTTCTATAAACGCTACCGTGCGATTTTGGTAATTGCGCTCGGTAAGGTGATTTATAAACTCACGCATAAAGGGGAATATTTCGGCATTGTAGGTGGTGGTTGCCAACACCAGTTTGCTGTAGCGGAAAGCATCTTCTACCGCCTCTGCCATATCGCAACGCGCAAGGTCGTTTATAACAACCTTTGGGCAACCGTTAGCACGCAATTTATCAGCAAGCTGATATACAGCCTTTTTAGTGTTACCGTAAACCGAGGTAAAGGCAATTACAATACCTTCTTCTTCAACTTGATAACTTGACCAAGTATTGTAAAGATTTAAATAATAATCCAAATTTTCACTTAGTACAGGCCCGTGAAGTGGACAAATTTTTTGTATATCGAGGCTTTCTGCTTTTTTAAGCAACGCTTGAACCTGTGCACCGTATTTTCCAACAATACCTATATAATAACGTCTTGCTTCGCACGCCCAGTCTTCTTGCGTATCGGGTGTACCAAATTTTCCAAAGCCGTCGGCAGAAAACAGCACCTTGTCGGTACTGTCATAAGTTACTATTACTTCAGGCCAATGTACCATTGGTGCTGTTACAAAGGTAAGATTATGGTTTCCCAAACTTAAGGCGTCGCCTTCTGTAACAACAATACGGTTATCAGTAAAATCGGTACCAAAAAACTGATGCATCATAGTAAAAGCCTTTTGAGAAGATACAACAGTAGTATTAGGATAACGTTTAATAAAGTTTACAATATTTGCTGAATGGTCGGGTTCCATATGCTGAATTATAAGGTAGTCAGGCGTCTTTTCGCCTAAAACATTTTGTATGTTATCGAGCCATTCGTGAGTAAAAGCGGCGTCTACTGTATCTACAACGGCAATTTTTTGATCAAGAATTATATATGAGTTATACGATATACCGTTTGGCACAATATACTGCCCCTCAAATAAATCTATTTTTCTGTCTGATACACCAACATACTTAATATCGTTTGTAATAAACATTTTACCAAAGTCGGAGGCCAAGCGGTCTTAGGAAGACAAAATATCTCTCCAACTCCTTGGC
>JAZNSJ010000159.1:0-5426 GCA_045591155.1 Acutalibacteraceae bacterium
GAGCCTCACTAAGCGCCGTGCTGTTATCAGTAAGACTTGTTGATACCGCAACATATTCATTATGCTTTTCATAAGCAAAGTATGAAACACCCGAAAGCGATGCCACCAGCAAGAATATTACAAACAAAAAAATTATATTTGTTTTCGACTTAAAAAATCCCATAGTTTTGTCCCCTTATGTATTGTTTTGAGTATATCACATAAGATGACAAATGTCTACAAATTTATACTAATTTTTCACTTAGTTTTTTGGCATTTCCTTTTACACACAAATAAACAACGCCCCAGATAGCCAGATAGCCCACAACAAATATAATGGTAAATATTGCTAAAACCGTTGCTTCAAAGGGTATCCATGAATTTATGAGATAGCATCCGGCATACGCAGCATACAAAGAACCCAATTGACAAAGCAGGCCTTTCATTATACCCCAATGCTCTATCTGGTTAAACACACTGCTGCCCGCGTGAATAAACGCCAATATATATGTAGATAAAATTGCCATAAAAGCATCCGTACCGTTAATAGAAAAATCTTTTACAGCGTAAGACAAAATGTAATATATTATTCCCATTATAATTGGTCCAAAGCCACCAAAAATAAGTCCTCGGTGTAAAAATTCTTTTAAATATTTATTCATACTATAATCCAATCCTTTCCTTAACATTTCTTATATTTCTTCTTGAAACATAATCTGTATATCCGTTTTTAAATATCACTTTAAGCGTGCCGCTTATAGATGCATCAAATTTTTTAATCTTGTTTATATTTGCTATGCTTGACTGATTTATCTTAATAAAATTTTTATCAAGTTTATCCTCAACGCTACAAAGTCTTGCCTTTAACAAATATCTTTCATTTTCACAAACTGCAAAAAGCTTACCGCAATCTACTGTAAAACAAAAAACATCATTAGTGTTCAGTCTTACAATCTCTTCTCTTGAAAAACCTATCAGTCCTTGATCTTCACCTGTTGCAATACGTTCGAGATTATTAATCAACTCGTTTCTTTCGTGTGCATAAATTAAAATTTCTTGTTCACGGGTTTTATCTAGAATCACCGTGCATTTCATATCAATTCCTCCTTTCACATGTATATTAGCATTTAAAATTTGGCTTTTCAAGCATATAGAACCATTCGGTTAAAAATTCAAATTATTCGGTAAATAACACTTTAAATATGTCAAAAAAAATGTTATACTGTAGATATATTTTATATAAAGAGGAATTTGTATGAACTCAGTTAAAATTTTACACTGTGCAGATATTCATATAGGCGCTGCCGAAAGTTCACTTGGCGTGCTTGCCGAAAGTCGCCGTGCCGAAACACTAATAACATTTGAAAAAATAATTAACCTTGCAAAAGAAACTGCGGTTGATATACTGCTTATTGCAGGCGATTTATTTAATTCAAATAATATTGAAAAAAGTTTTATAGACAGGGTATTTGAGTGCTTTGCATCAATACCAGATATAAAAATTGTATATGCTGCAGGCAACCACGACCCGCTCAATGCCGACTCACCATTTAAAAAATACACATTACCTCAAAATGTTTTTGTGCTTGATACAAATGATTGCTTTGTAGAATTTCCTCATATTAACACGCGTGTTTACGGCAAATCTTTTAAAGAGGTTTATATGCAGGGACAACCTCGCTTTTCACTTGAAACTGACAACAGTTTTATTAACATTATGTGTATTCACGGCGAACTAAGGTCTGACCTTGGCTCCGATTACAACTCAATAACAAACGAATTTATCGAAAACAGCGGTATGGATTATATTGCTTTAGGCCATGTTCACAAGCGTACCGATGTTGGTAAAATAGGCAATACATACTTATCATACTGTGGTTGCCCCGAGGGGCAAGGCTTTGACGAGCTTGGTGAAAAGGGTGTCTATTTAGGTGAAATTTCAAAGAGTGACCGCAATTTGCAATTTATCCCCCTTGCCAAAAGAATGCACCTTGCAGAAGGTATTAATATAAGCGAACTCACCACATCTAACGAAATTGCAGAACACATAATAAATTTCATTAAAGAAAAATACCCTCAAAATTATGCTGATAACCTTTACAAAATTATACTTACTGGCGAACTTGACGATGGAGTAATAATCTCACTGCCAGAAATAACCACAAGGCTTAATGATGTATTTTATTTTGTAAAATTGCGTGATAAAACCCAAATAAAATTAGATTTTGAAGCCATATCACAAGAAAACACCCTTAAAGGCATTTTTGTAAAAAATATGCTCAACCGAATAAAAAACGCCAATGAAGATGAAAGACCAATACTTAAAGAGGCATTAAACATAGGGCTTAAAGCATTTAATGGCGAGGTGAATTATAATGAAACTTAATAAAATTTACATCTCTGCTTTTGGCGGACTTAAAGACTTTACTCTCGAGCTTACTGACGGGCTTAATGTAATATATGGCAATAATGAGGATGGCAAAAGCACTGTTGCCGCTTTTATAAAAGCTATGTTTTACGGCACAGGCAGAAACACAAAAAACCTTGCCGACAGCCCACGACTTAAATATACCCCGTGGAACAATGATACCATGGCTGGCAGAATATATTTTGAACACCAAAACAAAAGATATTGCCTTGAAAAAGAGTTTCGCAAATCCGACTCTACCGACCGCATAACCCTTACCGATTTAGATAGCGGCAAAACAATTGAAACCAGCGAAAGTATTGGTCAGCAATTTTTTGGCCTTTCAGCCGCCGCTTTTGAACGCAGCCTTTTTATAGGAAACAGCAATTTTATAAAAGACGATACCGCTGCGGGTGAAATTAATGGTAAGCTATCAAACATTGCGCTTACAGGAAGCCAAGATGTTTCTTACAAGCAGGTAGATAAAAACATTGCCGACACACGCAATAAGATTATATCAAAAAGTGGTAGAAGCGGCTCTTATAACGACGATTTACAAGTGCTAGAGGCTTTAAATTCAAGACTTGAAAAGGCAGATAACGATGCTAAGCAAAAATCACGCCTTAATGATGTAGCACAACAAAAACGTGACGAATACGAAACAGTTTACAAAAAGTATAACCAGCTTAAAGCAACAGTAGATCGCGAGCAAGATTTTAAAAATTACGAAAAGTTTATCGACTTTTTACAAACCAAGCGCCGTCTTGACGAACTCAACGCGTCGCTTACACTTGCGGACGGTACAATTATAAACGAAAACTTTACCAGCAAAATAGAATTTGGTCTAAATAAATACAAAGCCGCTGTGCAGCGGCAAGAACAAATAAATCAGGATATAGCTCAAATAAACGAAGCAATACAGCTTCAAAACTCATCACCCGAAGGCACTAAAGAGCAAATTAACAGCCTTGCAAACGAGATTACAAGTCTTAATGCTAAATGCGAACAATACAGTGCCGAAGAGGCAAAATTAGAAGCTGCAGTATATAAATTAAAACAAAATCTCGAGACAGTACAAAATAAAAAGACATTCGTAAACCCCGTGTTTTTAATTTTGTCAATAGTTTTAGATGCTTGTGGTGGCGCGGTAGCATTCTTTATATCGCCAATTGTTGCGGCAGTTTTATTTGGTATTGCAGCAATATTATTAGCACTATCATTTATTATAAAGCCTAAAAACACCACGGCCATTGCTGTAGCTCAGAACGGACTTGCCACTGCCAACAATAATCTTGCAGAAAACAAAGCAAATAAAAACAAAATACAAGAACAAATTAACGAAATTAACGCACGTATAAATACGTTAAATTCGGTATTACAGGCAGATAATACTATAAAACAACAGCGCCTTTATGACCTTGATAAAAAAAATGAGATATTACAATCCGAGCAAGAAAAGGCAAACATCGCAAAAAGCGAACTATTAGCGTTGTTATCTAGCTTTAATGATATTGACAATATCGAAAAAGTGCAACAAAAACTGCAACTACTAAAGCAAAAAACCGAAAGCCAAAAAGAAATTAAATTACAGCTTAAAACCGCTAGTCAGTTTTTAGGTAATATCGATTACGATCAAGCCGAACAAAAGCTTGCCAATATAAATAATTACAACGACCAAGATATTGATTTTGATGCTGTAAAGGCAGAATTTGAAGCTATTGCCGAAAAACTTTCAACATTAAAAGAAGAGCTAACGGTACTAGCAACCGAGCTTAAAACCTCGTTTAAAAACAGCGAAAACCCCGAGGAGTTAAGACGTGAAATTATGCTGTTGCAAGAAAAGGCCGACTCTAAAAAATCATTTTGCGATGCTGCCGATATAGCAAGAGTTGTGTTAGAAGAAAGCTTTTATGAACTTCGTCGTGGATATGGCAGCGAGCTTGAAAAGGTAACACACAGCATTTTTGCCCAACTTACCGACGGTAAGTATAAAAGTATAAATGTAAGCGATACACTTGATATGTCGGTTGAAAAACTTGATGTGTTTGGAACTCGCGATTTAGATTATCTAAGCCTTGGCACAACACATCAGGCATATTTAAGTTTGCGCCTTGCAATAGCCACGCTTATAAGCGACAATTGTCCACTACCTATATTTCTTGATGATTCACTATCGCAATATGACGATACCCGCACCGCAAAGGCAATAGAATTCTTAAAAGATTTTTGTGCATACGGTCAGGGCATACTTTTCACATGCCATAATTCAATTTGCGACATAGCAAAAACGCAAGGCATAGAAATTCAAAAACCGTATAAATAAATCATAAGTCCCCTGTTTTCAGGGGACTTAAATTTTCTTAAATTTATACTTGATTTTATTTATCTTATGTTGTATAATAACTTTCGCACCAATATGCCGGTGTGATGGAATTGGCAGACGTAGTGGACTCAAAATCCACCGGTAGCGATACCGTGCCGGTTCGAGTCCGGCCACCGGCACCAAAAAGAAAAGTCACACATCGTGTGGCTTTTTCTTTTTGTTCTTTTCAGATTAGATTTGAGTGAATTTGCGACCGTTCGTTTTGGTAGACGAATCGGCTGTTAACTGCATTTTCCCCGACCGCGTTCAGCGAACGATAAAGGAAGGGGGAAATGGCGCCGCGGTCGAAAGTTGCCATCGCTCCAAGATGGTAGCAACTTTCGGGCACCGCAAGAGTGCGAGGAGTTGGTTCGAGGTTTATTAAAAAAACAAAAGCCGTGAATTTCACGGCTTATTTTTGCATATTGGGGTTGTTGGTTCTATCAAGCAGATAATCAATACTGACCTTGTAATAATCGGCTAATTTTATCAAAACTTCAGCTGTTAATGAAATTATACCTGTTTCATATTGTGAATAGGTGTTTTGAGATACATTCAAATACTTTGCAATATCTTTTTGTTTTATATCATTATCTTCTCTTATTCCCCGTAAATTTTTAAATTGCACAATAACCACCTCATAATTATTATGCAATATCTGTAATAAAGATATTGACA
>JAZNSJ010000160.1:0-4302 GCA_045591155.1 Acutalibacteraceae bacterium
GTGTTTCTATAGAAGAGTCGGGTAATTCGCGTTTTATTATACGATAAATTTTAGCAAGCTCATCCATAAGATTTTTCTTATTATGAAGTCTGCCTGCAGTGTCGCATATAATAACATCTGCGCTTTTAGATTTTGCAGATGAAATTGTGTCAAACACAACCGAAGCAGGATCACTGCCTTCAACACTTTTTACCATAGTAACATCAGCACGCTCTGCCCAAATACCAAGTTGGTCTATAGCGGCCGCACGAAAGGTATCTGCGGCGCCAAGCATAACCTTTTTGCCAGAGTTTTTTAACATTAACGATAATTTGCCAATAGTTGTTGTTTTTCCGACACCATTAACACCAATAACCAAAACAACAGATGGTTTTGTTTCAAGTTGCAATGAGGAGTCATCGCCCAGCATTTCAACAATAATGTCGTGCATAACAATTTTAATTTGTGCAGGATCAGTGATTCCATCACGTTTTACACGAAGACGTAATTCATCACAAATTTTCACAGATGTTTCAACACCTACATCTGACATTACAAGTAATTCTTCAAGTTCTTCAAATAATTCTTCATCAATTTTTGTAAAGTTGTTTATAATACTCGTAATTCCATCAGATATTGATGCCTTGGTTTTTTGTAAACCTGCTTTAATTTTACTAAATAAACCCATTTTATGCTCCTTGGTTTTCAAGTAATTTCTTTTCTAGTTCTGCAACGTTCAACTCAAGCAATTTTGTAACGCCTTTTTCTTGCATTGTAACACCGTAAAGCATATCTGCCGATTCCATTGTACCACGGCGGTGCGTTACACATATAAACTGTGTATTAAAGTCTGAACGCTTCATATAATCGGCAAAACGGTCAACATTAATGTCATCAAGCGCTGTATCAACCTCATCTAAGAAGCAGAATGGTGGCGCATTAACCTTCATAATAGCAAAGTAAATTGAAAGCGCAACAAGTGCTTTTTCGCCGCCAGAAAGACCATTTAGGCTCGGTACGTTTTTACCAGGCAGTCGCGCCTCAATATCAATACCGCTTTCAAGTACATTTTCGGGATCGGTAAGTTTTAGTTCGGCGCTACCGCCACCAAATAGTTCTTTAAAGGTCTTGGTAAAGTTTTCATTAATTTTTGCAAAGCCTTCAATAAACATTTCTTGCATTTGCGCTGTAAGCTGATTAATAAGCTTACGTAGTTCGGTTCGTGCTTTTTCAACATCCTCTACCTGAGCATTCATAAAGTCGTAACGCTCTTTAACCTCTTTATATTCTTCGATAGCAGATACGTTTACATTGCCAAGCGCACGTATTTTAGACTTGGTTTCAGCAAGCTGCTTTTTAGCTTCAGCAGGCTTTTCAATCTCTATTGCAATATTTTCTGCCTCGCTTTTTGTAAGCTGATATTCATCATAAAGCTGACGTATAACATCATCATACTCTTTCATCATTACGTCCTTACGTTCGGTAAGACGCGCAAGCTCACCACTGATTTTTTCACGCTCTAAGGTTCTTTCTCGCTCACTTGAACGAAGCTCTACGCCTGATTTTTCAACCTCGTTACGCTTTTCCATAAGATTTTCAATATCTTTATTAAAATCAGATATTTTGTGCTTTATGTTATCTATTCCGTCTATATGCGTAGAAATATCGGATTTAAGCTGAGTGATCTTATAATTTACTGCTGCAATTTCTGACTCGATATCATTTTCGCGTGTTGCACGATTTAAAATAGAGTTTTCAATATCATTTGACGATATGATAAGTGAATCAGCATCCTTTTGATTTTCAATAATTTGAAGTTTGATATTAGTTATATCATTTGTTAATGCTTCTCTATTTTGTGAGAGTGAATCTCTACCACCTGTCATTTGGTCGATCTCAGCCTGAATTGCTGATTTTTGACCTTCAAGCTCGGCTATTTGTTTAGCTGCAAAATTAGATTTGTCATTTAGTAATTTAATTTTTTCATCACTACCATCACGCTCTTCGGTTAACGAAGCAATTGTAGAGTTAACATTATTCAACAAATCATCAATACGCTTAAGCTCTGCTAAAGCTCGTATTTTATCCTCATTAGCATTAGTTAAATCAGCCTTTACTGCGATAATGTCAGCATTAACCTCTGCAACAGCAGTAACTGCTGCGTCAAGTAATTTATTTGTGGACTGTTCTTTTTCACAAAGTTTTTCAATATCTGCCTCAATACGCTTAATGTCGGCTGCACGGCTAAGCATACCAGCTTGCTTTACAAGCGAACCTCCCGTATAAGAACCGCCTGGATTTATAACCTGACCATCTAACGATACAACCTTTACGCGATAATTATATTTTTTAGCTAAGGTTGTTGCAGAATCAATATCCTCGGTAACAACTGTACCTGCAAGTAAATATTTAACTATAGTTTCATATTTTTTATCTACTGAAACAAGATCAGATGCAATACCCACAAAGCCATAAATATCATCAAAACCATTTTCTTTAAAATCGCGTGCAGTAATTGAAGATATTGGTAAAAATGTGGCTCGACCTGCATTATTTGTTTTAAGATAATTAATAGCGCGTTTAGCGTCAGCCTCGGTATCCACAATAACATTTTGTATTGCATTACCAAGGGCTGTTTCAATGGCGACAGAATATTTTTTATCTACCGAAATAAGCTTTGATAACGGACCGTGAACACCGCGTAAAATACCTTTTTCAGATTCATTAACTACCTTTTTAACAGCGTGAGAAAATCCCTCCATATTATTTTCTAGTTCGGTAAGAATTTGCACACGGCGGCGCTTGGCCTCAATATCAAGGTGTAGTTCATTGCTTTTATCATTAAGCTCTTTTAATTCGTCATTACGATTTTGTAATCTTAATTCATAACCCTTTATAGAGTTTTGCAACGACAAAATTGTAGCCTCGGTTTTATCTAAAAGTTCTTTTGTTTCATCAAAATCATTGGTAAGAATTTGTTTTTCGTTGTTATTTTGCTTTAGTAAATCCTCTATAATGCCTCTACGTGAGTTAATTTCATCAATTGAGGTATTAGAAGTTGTCATTTCTACGCGTAAATCAGAGGTTTTAACCGAAAGTAAATTTAATGTCTTAATTTGGTCTTCGATTTTGCGTGATATGTTTTCACTGTCGCTTAAAAGATTGTTAAGATTATTTTCAAGTTCAGATAACCTTGAGCTTAAAATATTAATAAGATCTTGTTTTTTAACAGCTTCATTACGCTTAGCTTCTATTTCTTGTTTTGCGACAATGTCCGATTCTTGTAATGCAAGCTTTTCTGCATTTAGGCGCTCGATTGTTTCATTATTGTGCAAAATATCGTTATTCAAAACCGAAATTTCGCCCTCAAATTTTACAGTTTCTTCGTTGGCGTTTGCAATCATTTGGCGCAGATTTTCGATTTGTGATGTAATAAAAGTAAACTGCGCTGTATTTTGCTCGGATTTAGTGTCAAATTCTTTAAGCGCCTCTTCAATCTCTTTATACTGCATTTGTGCAGTGGCAATTTTACTTTCATGTGCACGTAAAGCATCTTTAGAGTTGTTAAGTGTATATAACCAAAGCCCTATTTCAAGCTGCTTTTTATCTTCAGCAAGACTTAAAAATTTTTCTGCTTTTTTACTTTGCTCTTCTAAAGGTCCAACACGTGATTCAAGCTCGTCTAATATATCCTTAAGACGCAACAAATTATCCTCGGCAGCGGTGAGTTTTCGCTCTGCCTCGGTTTTGCGATAACGATACTTAGAAATACCAGAAGCCTCTTCAAAAATATCGCGGCGCTCGTCTGATTTGGTGCTAATTATATTATCAATCTTACCCTGTCCTATCATTGAATAACCGTCACGTCCAAGTCCGGTATCCATAAACAATTCGTGAACATCTTTTAAGCGAACCGATACATTGTTTATAAGATATTCACTTTCGTGTGAACGATAAAATCTACGAGTAATTGATACAAAATCATTGTCAAAATTAAGGGTTCTATCAGCATTGTCAATATTAAGGGTTACTTCACAAAAACCGTGTGGACGGCGTGTGTCGGTACCACCAAAAATTACATCTTCCATAGATTGACCGCGTAGGCTTTTGGTGGATTGTTCACCTAATACCCAACGTACTGCATCAGAGATATTACTTTTACCGCTACCGTTTGGTCCAACAACAGCGGTAATGCCACGACCAAATTTTAGCACGGTTTTATCAGCAAAAGATTTAAACCCTTGAATTTGTATTGAACTTAAAAGCATTTTTATCTCCTTTCGACCTTGATTTGATAATCATAAAGTGTATTATCGGGTTTTA
>JAZNSJ010000161.1:0-18382 GCA_045591155.1 Acutalibacteraceae bacterium
TGTACCGTATGTTCAACTCCTTGTGCTCACCCAACCACCGATACAAGAAAAGATGACATTCAAGGTCCTTCTTGTGTGGAAGCTGGTTCATATACACTTGTTACCTTCTGTACTGTATGTAATAAGGACACCGATAGAGCAGAAAATCAGGTAGGCGACCCAGCAACAGGCCATACCTTCCACGATGTTGAAGCAGAAGAAGGTACATGTAGTTGGGAAGGCAATATTGCTTATAAAGATTGTAGTATATGTGGTGAAATTTTTGCAGCAGATGAGATCGATAAGTTTAGTAAAAATTATCTTGATTATGAAGATATTTTAACTGATTTTGCTCCAAATAGTCACAGATGGATCGAAGTTAAAGCTGCTGACGCTACAACCGAAAAAGAGGGTAACATAGCTTACAAGTATTGTGAACTATGCGCTCGCTTAGTAGTAGGCGATAAAGAGCTTGAACTTGAAGAAAAAGTTTATACCGAAAAGCTTAATGAAATTCTCGAAGAGAAATTTGAAGAGTTAGAAAAACAAAATCTTTCTGGCGAAGAGTTTGATAAGGCTTGGCAAGCAATCTACAAATCAGAATTTCAAAAGGCAATCGTAGCTGCTGCTAAAGCAGAGGGTGTTACATTGACAATTGACAAGGTTGTTGTAGAAGAACCCAAGCCTGAGGATACAAAAACCGAGGACAATAAGACCGAGGATAATAAGACTGAAACCAAGCCCGAAGTTGACAACAACAAAACAAGCCCTGACACAAGTGATAATCTTGTAACAGTTGTTTTAATGGCTACTTTAATTGGCGCAGCATATGTTATTGTTCGCAAGGCTCGTAAAGCTTAAATTTAATCAAAAAAGTCATCGTAGAAATACGATGACTTTTTTATCTTTATATTTTAATAATAACTAAAAAACACAACAACCTCTTTTAAAGAAGTTGTGCTGTTTAAAAATTATTTCTTAGCCTATAAACGCATCGTGTACGGCTTGAACAGCCTTGTCTGCAAGCTCGGTATCAATTAAAACAGAAATTTTAGTTTCGCTTGTAGAAATCATATGAATGTTAATATCGGCATCGTAAAGCGCCTCAAACATTTTTGATGCAACACCTGGGTTGCTTTCCATACCGGCGCCTACTATTGAAATTTTTGAAAGGGTGTTGTTAACCTTAAGGTCTTGGTAATCAAATACGCCTTTCATTGATTCAATAGCCTTTATAGCGTCATCTTGCTGTTCGTGAGATACGGTAAAGGTTATGTCTTTTGTACCGTGGCGACCTACCGATTGCAAAATAATATCAACATTTACCTTGTACTGCGCAAGCTTATTAAAAAGCTTAAATGCAACGCCTGGTTGGTCTTTAAGACCTACTACTGCAATTGTTGTAACGCTTGTATCCTTAGCTACGCCGCGAATTAAAGTTTTTTCCATCTTAACATGCTCCTTTATAATTGTTCCTGGTTTTCTTTCAAGACTTGAAAGAACCTCAAGCTCAACATTGTATTTTTTAGCCATTTCAACCGAACGGTTGTTAAGTACTTGTGCGCCAAGTGTTGCCATTTCAAGCATTTCGTCATACTGAACCTCATCCATCTTAACAGCATTTTTAACTTTGCGTGGGTCAGCTGTGTAAACACCGTCAACATCGGTATAAATTTGGCAACGGTCGGCACTCATAGCAGCTGCTATTGCTACGGCGCTTGTGTCAGAGCCGCCACGACCAAGGGTTGTAAGGTCATCATACTTATTAATACCCTGAAAACCTGCAACAATAATAATGTTGCCCTTTGAAAGTTCTGTTTTCATACGCTCGGTATTTATTTTTTTAATTCTTGCCTTGCCGTGATGCGAGTCGGTGCTAAAGCCTGCCTGCCAGCCAAGTAATGAAATAACAGGGCATCCAAGCTTATCAATAGCCATTGCAAGAAGTGAGATAGAGATTTGTTCGCCTGCGGTGAGCAGCATATCCATTTCACGCTTAAGTGGCATTGAGGGGTTAATTTCTTTAGCTTTTTCAATTAAGTCATCAGTTGTATCGCCCTGCGCTGATACAACAACAATAACATCGTTGCCTTTTTTGTATTCATCAACAATAATATTTGCAACGTTTAATACGTGTTCGGCATCTTTTACAGAAGAGCCGCCAAATTTTTTAACAATAAGTGCCATATAATCGGACCTCCTAAAATAAGGTGTGCATTACCTTTTTGGTTTCGCAGTTTATGGAATTAATTTTTTTCATAAGTGCGTTTTCATAATCTTCATTGGTAATAAATGCAATTTCTTTTTTGAAATCGTTTTTAATATGCCAAGTGTTGTCTGAAAACAGGGTAGAGAACTGCTCACATAGCATATCGTAGTTATTTGACTGAATATATACATAAAGACGGGTTTTTTGGTCGGGCGAAATAACGTAATCGGGTGAGCCGTCTTGCCAATCAACATATTTGCGTGCGTGTAAATGCTTTGCGCAGTCAATTACATCGGCCACAACGGCGCTGGCTGTTGGCATTTTGCCTGCGCCCTTGCCGTAGAACATTACATCACCCACAGCATCGCCAGTAACCATAATTGCGTTAAATACGCCATCAACGTCTGAAAGAATGTGGCTACGACTTACAAGTATTGGTTTTACACTTGCGGTTATTTTACCGTTGTCAAGCTTTTTTGCGCTGCCAATAAGCTTAATAGCGCAGTCGAATGAATCGGCATATTCAACATCGTTAAGTGTAATATTGGTAATACCACAGGTTGAAACCTGTTCAGGATAAACGTGCTTACCAAAGGCAAGTGCCGCTAATATACATATTTTACGGCAAGCATCGTGACCTTCAATATCAGCAGCAGGATTTTTTTCGGCAAAGCCCATCTCTTGCGCAAGTTTAAGCGCCGAATCAAAATCCATATTATCTACTATCATTTTATTTAAAATGTAGTTTGTTGTTCCGTTAAGGATACCCTTAACCTCTGTGATTTCATTTGCAGCAAGACATTGCGCCATAGGTCTTAGTATAGGTATACCGCCGCCAACGCTTGCTTCAAATAGAAAATTAACATTATTTTGCTTTGCAATGCTTAGCAGCTCGGCGCCTTTAGATGCTACAAGCTCTTTGTTAGAGGTAACAACGCTTTTGCCAGTAAGTAATAGTCGCTTTACAAAGTCGTAAGCGGGATTTACGCCGCCCATAACCTCAACAACAATTTTAATGTCATCATCATTAGCGATAAGTTCAAAGTCTTTTATAAATTTATTAGAGTAAGGCAAATCGTTAAAATCGCGAAGGTCAAGAATATATTTTACATCTATTTCATCTTTGATTCTTTGATTTATTAAGCTGTTGTGGCTAAGCAAAATTTCTGCAACGCCCGAACCAACAACACCGTGCCCCATAATTGCGGTATAAATCATTTTAAACCTCCTAAAATGCCATTTAATTACATATAAATCGACATTTTGTCATTATACTACACACTAACAAAAAAATCAATATTTAATTATATATAAACGTAATTTTTGGCGATATTATAATTAATGGGCGGTGAAATTTACATTGAATTTGGACAAAAAGAAAAAATTTTTAATTAATTTCTCTTATTTTACTGTTTGGACAATAATAATTTATGTTATTTTTAAAATAACCGCTGTATATCTTTTGCCGTTTTTAATAGGGTTAATTATTGCTTATGCAGTGCAAAAGCCTGCTAATTATTTATCACATAAATTGGGGTTCAAAAGGCAAATATGCGCCGCAGTATTATCAGTGCTGTTTTACATTATTATTGTTGCAATTTTAGCGTTGTTAATTTGGATATTATATTCACAAAGCAATAAGCTTATAAAATTAGTTACTACAAGTGATGCAATAGGCAGTTATGTTAATAATATTGTTGGTTTTGTATCTAAAATTTTTGAAAAATATAATAATGATTTTAACCATACAATTAAAAAATTTACCGACGAAACTACCAACGGCTTTGTTTTAAAAATTAGTGCATTTTTATCAAATGGTATTACTTCTTTTGTTAAAAAAGTTCCTGTTTTGCTTATAAGTAGTGTAGTAACAGTTGTTGCTACCTGCTATATTGCTAAGGATTTTGACCGTTTAAAAGTGTTTGTTAAAGGTTTTATAAGTAAAGAATTTTATAAGCGCATAAATGATATAAAAAATGTATTTATTAACTGCTTTTTTAAATTTTTTGTAGGTTATTTTTGGCTTTATATAATAACATTTGCCGAATTATTAATAGGTTTAATGCTACTTGGAGTTAAAAATTTTATTGCTATTGCATTTTTAATTTCAATTATAGATTTATTGCCCGTATTTGGTACAGGAGCTGTATTACTGCCATGGGCGTCAATACAATTTATTCAACAAAATTACAGGTTTGGAATTGGTTTAACAATCGTTTACATTGTTATTGTAATAATAAGAAATTTTTTAGAGCCAAAAATTATAGGAAAACAAATTGGTATAAACCCACTTTTTACACTGGTATTTATCTTTTTAGGATTAAAATTAGGTGGAATTATTGGTATGATAGTGCTGCCGATAATTTTAACGGTTTTGTTTACCTATTGTCGCCAGCAAATAGCTAATAATAAATAAATATATGACCTATGCCTTTGCGGTTGCATAATATGTAATGTAGATTTAATTATCTATTTTAACTCGGAGTGTTTTTTATGCAACGCCATATTATTTCAGTAGGTTCTATTACCTATGCAATAAAGGGCAGGGATTTATTGCGTAAACAGGGCATTAAGGCTTATGTTGAACGTAAAACTAATACAAGTGGAAATGCGGGATGTGGTTATGTTATAGTTGCCGAAGGCAATAAAAACAAAATATCACAGGTTTTAACGCATTCTGGTGTTAAAATATTAGAATTTTACAGTATTGCATAGGAATTACAAGGGCAGTCCAAATAGGGCTGCTTTTGTGTAATATGAAAAAGGTGATTATTATGATATATTTTGATAATGCGGCTACAACCGGACATAAACCGCAGTCGGTTGTAAACGCGGTAAATTTTGCTTTAAAAAAAATATCTGCAAATCCGGGCAGAAGTGGTCATACACTATCACAAAATGCAGCACAAACTGTATATAATACGCGGCAACGAGTGTCTGATTTTTTTGGTAGCAGCGGTGCTGAAACGGTAATTTTTACACTGAATTGCACCCAAAGTATAAATTTTGTTTTAAAGGGTGTTTTAAGTAAGAATGACCATATTGTTGTGTCTGATTTAGAGCATAATGCTGTTATGCGTCCGCTTGTTGCTATGGGAATAAATTATACGCAAGCAGCAGTTTCATTAGATGATGACGAACAAACCTTACAAAATTTTAAGGCGGCAATAAAGCCCAATACAAAAATGATTTTTTGTACGGCCGCATCTAATGTTTTAGGTAAAATATTACCGCTTAAAAAAATAGGATTGCTTTGCAAAGAAAAGGGAATTTTATTTGGCGTGGATGCAGCGCAAGGTGCAGGTGTAATTAAAATTGATATGTTAGATATGAATATTGACTATTTGTGCATTGCGACGCATAAAGGTTTGTATTGTCCAATGGGGCTTGGAATTTTAATAGCGCGAAGTTCAATTAAAAAAACAATAATTGAGGGCGGTACAGGAACTGATTCGCTAAAATTTATTCAACCCGATGTTTTACCCGAAATGCTTGAGAGTGGCACTATAAATCTACCTGCTGTTGCATCGGTAGATGCAGGTATTGATTTTGTAAAAAGCAGAAAACGTTGTATTATTGACTACGAAAATTCTTTGGTAAAACAATTATATAAAGGTTTGCAAAACAGCAATGTAATTTTTTACACTAATCCTTTAAATCAAGGATATGCTCCTGTATTAAGCTTTAATGTATATGGTGCAACATCGGATGAGGTTGCTGAGTATTTAAATAAAAACGGATTTGCATTACGCGCGGGACTACACTGTGCACCAACGGCGCATAAAAAAATAGGAACCTTAAAGCAGGGAACCGTTAGATTTTCACCTTCGGTGTTTAATAATGCATACGAGGTAGATCAACTGATAAAAACTATAAAAAAATTTAAAAAAATATCTAAATCGCTATTGATTGAAAAGGATTATTATGATAAAATATATTAGAATATTTATTTAAATGCAAAGGACTGATATTTTGACTGCTGTTTTAGATACGATATATACAGTTTGGAATCAATTTGTATATACACTTTCAAGCGTAAGAGTTTTTGATATAATTGATATTTTGTTAATTGCTTTTATAATTTATAAAGCAATTGAGTTTTTGCGAGAAACAAGAGCAGGTCAGCTTGTAAAAGGCATCGTATTATTATTGGCGCTTTACGCATTTGCTATTGTATTTAAGCTTGCTGTTTTGCGTTGGCTTTTATCGGCGGTTTTTGGTTCTGCAATTGTTGCTGTGGCAATTATTTTTCAGCCCGAACTACGTAGATTGCTTGAAAGAGTAGGTCAAACTCGCCTTAGTAATTTACAAACAGGCGGTAGTGAGACTCAAGACGTAATTGATGCGATTGATGTGGTATGTAAATCAGCAGATCAATTTAAAAAAAGCAAAACAGGTGCGCTTATTGTTTTTGAAAGAAAAACACAGCTTGGTGAAATTATAAATACCGGTACTATTCTTGATGCTCATGCCAGCGAATCGTTAATTGGTAATATTTTTTATCCAAAATCTCCTTTGCATGATGGCGCAGTTATTATTCGCGATGGTAGAATTTACGCCGCATCGTGTATTTTGCCTCTTACTCAAAGCACAGCATTTTCGTCACAGCTTGGCACACGTCATCGTGCTGCGATTGGTATGACAGAAAATTCTGATGCAATTGTGCTTATTGTTTCTGAAGAAACGGGAACAATATCGCTGGCTTTTAACGGACAGATTACACGTAATCATACTGTAGAGTCTGCCTTTGAAGTGTTAAAAGAAAAACTTGTGTTTGATAACGAACAGGACAATGATTCGCTATTTAAACGTGTTATTAAAAAGTATTTTGTTAAACAAGATAGAAATTCAAATGAAAGTACTGTAAAGGAGGAAAAAAACAATGAAATTTAATATTCCTCAAAAATACAGACTTAGTAATTTGATTTATAATAAAAAATTTATTGTAATTTTGTCGGTTGTTTTAGCATTTGCACTGTGGCTTGGTATTGCTATGACAGAAAATCCAATTCGACAACAAACCTTTACAAATTTAAGCGCATCTGTTACTCTTGAAGGCACTGCTGCTGCCGATTTGGGTCTTGGAATAATTTCTGATGTTGCTTCACAAAAATTTTCGGTTACTGTTAGTGGACCTAATTATATTGTAAGCTCGCTTAAAGCAGAGGATTTTTCGCTTTCGGCATCAACCATTGAAATAAATTCTGCCGGTACATTTAATCTTGAGCTTGCGGCTTCAAACATTACTGGTAAATCGGGCTATACAATTACCTCTATTTCTCCATCAACTATTGATGTTTCGGTTGATTTTATTGATACAAAAGAGTTTACAATTGTACCTAAATTAATTGGGGTGAGTGCTTCTGAAGGTCTTGTTGCTGAAACGCCTATAATATCAAATTCGCAACAAAGTACCGTTACTGTTAAAGGCCCACGCTCTACAATAGAAAAAATTGCATCGGTTGGAACAATTGCCGAAGTGAATAGCACCCTAAGCACATCACAAAGTTTCAATTCTGATGTTGTATTATATGACAGTAATGATAAAATTTTATACCGATATACTGCAGATGGTACCGTTTATGATGCAAATCAAAACATTATAACAAATTCATATTTAACGCTTTCTTTTACAAGTGTAAAGGTTACACAACCAATTTCTAAGAAAAAGGTTGTAAATTGTAAGCCTGTATTTAACAATTTGCCTGCTGGTTTAACTGCAGAAAATATTAAATACAAAATTAGTCAAAGCAAGGTTACAATAATTGGTACACCAGAAATTGTAGATAAAATTGAAAACATTTCTTTGTCTGCAATAGATTTTAGAAACGTATCAAAAACCGCAAATTCTTTCGAGGTTTCTGCTACATTGCCAGATGGTGTTAAATTTCTTGAAAGTATCGATGTCTTTTTTGTAGAAATTGATACCGCTAAATATGCCGAAGTTACACTTGATGTTAAAAATACCAGATGCTTAGGATTAAGCGGTGGTCTAAAGGCCAAAACAGACAAGCTAATTAAAAATGTCAAGCTTTGTGGTCCTGCTGATGTTATCAAAAACATAAAGCAAAGTGATCTCTTTGCAGTTGTGGACCTTACTGATAAAGCTGCCGGTGATTATACGGTTGAAGCAGTTATAAAATCAGATTTATATGATAATGTATGGCAGGTAGGAACATACAGCACATCGATTACTTTGTATTAATAATATGTATCATATCAAATACCGCCTTAGTTGCATAATATGTGATGAGGTGGTATTTGTGGTTAAATCAATATTGCTAATCTTATTGCTAATTTTTGCTGTTTTGGGTATATGTGAATTAATTTACATAATTAAAATGTTTTTTTACTATCCAGGCATACAGATAAATAATTATACATTAGTAGTTTTAAAAAGTAATTATGCAGTTAAACAGTTAAATTTTTTATGGCAAAAAATAAGGTGGCACGGCGATGGGTACGCATTGGGCATTATTGCTATAACCGATAACATACAAACAAAAGAAGTTTTAATTTGCAATAAATTTATTGCTGATAAAAACATTATATTGTGCAACTCACATTCACTTGCAGAATGTCAGTTTTTACAAGGAGATTTTTAAATGGATATCGCCAACAGCGGTGAAATAATAGAAATTGATGGAATAATAGAAAAAATTACATACAAAAATTCTCAAAACGGATACACTGTTTGTACCTTAAAATCGGGCAAAGAACATATTACCGTAGTTGGTACATTGCCTTTTATCTCGATAGGCGATAATGTAAAATTTTCGGGAAATTTTATTGTTCACGCTGTTTATGGTGAACAGTTTGCGGCTAAAGCTTATGAAACCGTGGCGCCAAAAACTGTAGCTGCAATTTTAAGGTATTTGTCTTCGGGTATTATTAAAGGGGTAGGACCAGCCACTGCAGAAAGAATTGTAGAAAAATTCGGCGCGGATTCTCTTGAAGTTATTCAAAATACACCCGAGGATTTAGCAACAATTAGGGGTATATCATTAGAAAAAGCTAAAAATATATCTCAAGAATATAAAAAACAGTTTGGTATACGAGATTTAATGTTAATGCTAAATCCATATCAAATTTCTATGGAAAGATGTATTGGTATATTTCAGCATTTTGGTTCAAAATGCGCCGAAAAAATTAAAGAAAATCCGTATATTTTATGTTGCAATGAAATAGATTTACCGTTTGAAAAGGTAGAGTCTATAGCATTTGATATGGGTATTTCGGCAGATAGCGAAATGCGTCTTTCGGCGGGTATTCAATATATTTTACGTAAAAATCTTATGAACGGACATACGTGTTTACCACGCAAAAAGCTTGTACCAGTAGCAGTAAATTTGCTTGAAAGTGATGAACAGCATATTGAAATAATATGTGACAAAATGATTGAAATTTTTTTGTTGCGCACAAAAACAATAAATGATGCTGATTTTCTTATGCTTCCTCAGTACTATAATGCAGAAGAATATATTGCTGCACGGCTTTATGCTGCAAAAAATTATATTATTTTATCAAACGATATAGACGATGGTGAAATAGCTTGTGTAGAGGCTAAACTTGGAATTTCTTTTGAGGCATTACAAAAAGAAGCAATAATTAAGGCACTTAACAATGCGGTATTTATATTAACCGGTGGTCCTGGTACAGGAAAAACAACAACGCTTAATGCAATTATCGAAATATTTGAACAACGTAATGCAAATATACAGCTTGCCGCGCCTACAGGTAGAGCTGCAAAGCGTATGACCGAACTTACAGGAAGAGAGGCTAAAACCTTACACCGTTTACTTGAGGTTGAGTGGACAAATGATGACAAGCAAAGCTTTGCCCGTAACGAAAAAAATCCACTTGAATGTGACGTTATAATAATTGATGAGGCTTCAATGCTTGATTCGCTTCTTTTTGAAAGTCTTTTACACGCCCTTAAAATATCTACAAAAATCATTTTAGTAGGAGACACAGACCAACTACCAAGCGTTTCTGCCGGTAACGTTTTAAATGACATTTTGTCTTCAAATATTTATTCCTGTGTAGCACTTAAAACAGTGTTCAGGCAAGCAAAATCAAGCGCAATTATTACCAATGCACATGCTATAATTAATGGCAAAATATCAGATTTATCTAATAAAACAAACGATTTTTTTATGTTGCATAAAGATTCTACGTATGATGTATGTGATACCGTTTTAGAATTATGTAAATCACGGCTTCCTGAGGCGTATAAATTTAACCCTCTTACTGATATACAGGTTCTATGTCCGTCACGCAAGGCCGAAACGGGCACGGTTAATCTTAATAATTTATTGCAGGCAACACTTAACCCAAAAAAAGATAATCAACCGCAGCTTGCATATAAGGGTGTTTATTTTAGAATGGGCGACAAAGTAATGCAGGTTAAAAACAACTATGATTTACAGTGGACACGTGATAACGGTGAAATTGGATATGGTGTTTTTAATGGAGATGTTGGATATATCACATTAATTGATATAAAAGGCGGCATAGTAAACGTAAGGTTTGACGATAGGGTTGCTACATATTTTGTTGAAAACATTGGTGAACTTGAGCTTGCCTACGCAGTTACAGTACATAAAAGTCAAGGTAGCGAATTTGATTGTGTTATTATTCCTTTGTTTGATGTACCCTCGCAGTTGCTTTATCGAAATCTATTATACACTGCGGTTACACGCGCCAAAAAGTTACTAATAATAGTCGGGTCGGAAGCTATTTATAACAAGATGTCAAATAATAATAAAAAAACTTTACGCTATACCTTACTAAAGGAATTTATTATTGAAAATGAAGGATGTTAAAAAATTTTTAAATGTGCTGTTAACCGCGATATATCCAAA
The DNA here is from genome assembly GCA_045591155.1 of Acutalibacteraceae bacterium. Lineage (GTDB taxonomy): Bacteria > Bacillota > Clostridia > Oscillospirales > Acutalibacteraceae > UBA737. Next base: position 11,053 of record JAZNSJ010000161.1, read on the forward strand.
CAAATGTATTTGTTGTTCCCAAATTATAAATGAAGATAGATTTTTATGTGAAAAATGTGACTTATTAATAGAACGCAACAATCTTGATGATTTATGCTTTTGTTGTGGTTTTGAACATAAGGATTGTGTTTGCAAATACAATGTTTATCGATTTCATTCGCTAATATGCTTATTTAAAAATGTTGGATTTGCAAGAAGTGCGTATTATGCATATAAATTTAGCAAAAAACAACATTATGTTAAATTTTTTGCTTATGAAATGTGCAATGCCGTTTTAAAATACTATAAAGATGTACATTTTGACTATATATGTTGTGTACCTGCTACAAATCGCTATGGTTATGACCATAGTGGTTATATAGCCAAAGAAATGTCAAAAATTTTAAACATACCATATGCAAACGGAATTTTATCTTGTGATAAAAAAACAAAAAAGCAACATCGCTCTACAATAAGAGAGCGTATAGAAAATACTGACGGTAAGTATAAATTTAATTACAAATTAGAAAACGCTTGTGTTTTATTGGTAGACGATATAAAAACCACAGGCGCTACAATTGATGAATGTGCTAAGATGTTGCTTTACGCAGGTGCCGATAATGTATACTGCATAACTACTCTTGGTACTGTAACAAATAAAAATTAAATTGAAAATTTAAATATAGTATTGTATAATATCAAAAAGGCGGTGATTTAAATGGCTATGGAAATTGGTATAGATATTGGTTCATCAAAAACCGTTATTTTTTCAAGTTCTAAGGTAGTTCTTGAATTACCTAGCATAGTTACTGTTAACAGCGAAACATACGAACCTATATATTACGGTGAAAAAGCAAAACAAACTTTAGGCAGAACGCCTGACTCATTAGAATGCATTTTACCAATAAAGCATGGCATTATCGCTGAGTATGATATTGCTGAGTCAATGCTTAAACATTATATGAACGAAGCTTTTGGTAATAAAATATTGCGTCCTAAAATAATGGCTACATTGCCCGTGGGACTAACCGAGCTTCAACATCACTCGCTATCAAATGTTGTTGAAGGGGCGGGCGGCAGAAATGTTTCTGTTATTGAAAGTCCGTTGGCAGTTGCGTTTGGCTTAGGGCTTGATTTTTCAAAGCCACACGGTTATATGGTGGTTGATATAGGTGCGGGAACTACTGATATTGCCGTTATTTCGATGGGCGGTATTGCTGTTTGTGAATCTTTTAAGGTCGCTTCATTTGATTTTGATGCGCAAATAATGAAATACATACGCAAGGAGTATAATATTGAAATAGGTAGTTTAATGGCAGAATCAATTAAAAAACAAATAGGTAGCGCTATACCGCGTCCTGTTGAAATTGCTATGATTGCAAAAGGTAGAAATGTTTTTACAGGTCTACCTGAAAGTTTTGAAATTACTTCTAGCGAAGTGTATGAAGCTATTAAAGAAACTTCCGATTCTATTTGTAACTCTATTCGTCAAGTTCTTTCAAAAACCAATCCAGACCTTGTTGCAGATATAAACGCAGATGGATTGTATCTTACGGGCGGCGGTTCTTTAATACACGGTATGGACAAGCTTATATCAGAATTTACAGGCACTGCGGTTCATACTCTTGATGATCCTACACATAGTGTTGTTCGCGGCGCTGCAACTGCGCTTAGGCGACCCGAATTATTAAAACACGTAAACTATCAACTTCGCTCTATAAAAGAACTCACAATAAATGAATAAAAACACTTGACAAATGAAAATTATGTGTTATAATGTGCTAGACAATGAAGAAGAGCATACCTATGTTTCTCACCTTAACGTGTATTATCGTAAGGTTAATAAGATAAGATTTTTCAAATTTTGTTTTATTTGACGTGGGTATATTATGCTCACGTCTTTGTTATTATTTACGGAGGTGCTTTACAATCGCTATTAAAGAATTAGCTACCAACACTGATATCAAATTTAAGGAAGTTCGCGTTATTGATTCTGACGGTTCTCAGCTTGGCATTATTCCTATTGCCAAAGCGCTTGATGCAGCATACGCCAAGGATCTTGACCTTGTATGTATGTCGCCCAACGCCGAGCCGCCTGTTTGCAAGATTATGGATTACGGTAAGTATAAATTTGAGCAAATGAAACGCGAAAAAGAGGCCAAGAAAAACCAAAAGGTAATCGAAGTTAAAGAAATTCGTATTATTGGGCTTGGTATCGATACTCACGATTTTGAAACAAAAGGTAATCATGCTATACGTTTCTTGAAAGACGGAAACAAGGTTAAGGTTGCAATTCGTTTTAGAGGTAGAGAATTGGGTCACCCCGAAATCGGCCTTGATTTGATGGCTAAGTTTGCAGAATACTGCGAAGATTATGGCACTGTTGAAAAGGCTGCTAAGATGGAAGGCAGAAATATGCTTATGTTCTTAGCACCAAAATCTAGTAAGTAAAAAATTACAGGAGGATAAAATTATGCCTAAAATTAAAACTCACAGCGGCGCTAAAAAGCGCTTTAAGCTCACCAAAAACGGCAAAGTAAAACGCGCTCACGCTTTCAAGTCTCACATTCTTAATAAAAAGACTACAAAGCGCAAGAGAAATCTGCGTAAAGTCGTATGCGCTGACGCAACAAACGTTGCAACAGTAAAGAAGCTTATTCCTTATAAGTAATAGAAATTTTTAAATTGGAGGAAACTTGAAATGGCACGTGTAAAAGGTGCGTTAGCAACACGCAAAAGAAGAAAAAAGACTCTTAAACTTGCCAAAGGTTATTTTGGCGCTAAATCCAAGCTTTTTAAAACTGCTAAAGAGGCAGTTATGAAATCAGGCAATTATGCTTATATTGGTCGTAGACTTAAAAAGCGTGATTTCCGTCGTCTTTGGATTACCCGTATTTCTGCTGCAGCAAAACTTAATGGTATGAACTATTCAACATTTATGAACGGTCTTAACAAGGCTGGTGTTCAAATTAACCGTAAAATGCTTGCTGATATTGCAGTAAATGATGCTGCTGGTTTTACTAATCTTGTAAAAACCGCTAAAAAAGCATTAGATAAATAATTTTACCTCGCCCGAGATGTACTTGCTTCTCGGGCGAATTTTGCTTTTATTTTAGGAGAAAAATATGTCCCAATTTATTGAAATTTCATCAAAAGACAATCCGCTTATCAAGTTTGTTAACAGTTTACAAGCATCGGCAAAGCACCGAAAAGAGAACAATCTTTTTGTGCTTGAAGGCTTAAGAATTTGTGATGATGCTTACCAAAATAATATCAGATTTGATAAACTGATTGTTACAAAAAATGCATTTGAAAAATACAATAATTTTGTTAGTAATTTTGCTACAATAAGTAATAATTGCTATATTTTAAGGGATGATTTATTTAAAAAAATTAGCGATACAAATTCACCCCAAGGTATAATTGCTGTAGCTCAAATTCCACCAAATAGTAGTAAACCATCAAAAAAAGGTAGGTATATTGCGCTTGAAAATATTGCCGATCCATCAAATTTGGGCGCAATTGCTCGTACTGCAGAGGCGTTGGGTGTTAACGGAATAATTATGTCTACAGATTGTTGTAATCCATATGCTCCTAAATCCTTGCGCAGTTCAATGGGTACGTTATTACGTTTACCGCTATATTTTACAGATAATCTTGTAAAATTTATTAAAAATAATGGTCTTCGTTCTTTTGCTTGTGTTGTAGATAAAAATGCAAATAGCATTTCAAATATCAATTTCACCGATGGCGACGTATTGCTTATTGGTAACGAGGCTAATGGTTTGTGTGAATATACAAAATTAAATTCGCATAAATGTGTTACTATACAAATGAAGGGCAAGGCAGAATCGCTTAATGCGGCCGCCGCTGCGGCTATTGCAATGTGGGAAATGGTAAAGGATAAATAATATGCTGCTTTCAAAAGATAATATTACGCTTGTAAACCTTATATTGCTTCAACAATGTTTTGGTGCTGGCAGTATTAAGGCTGTAAAAATTTTTAATATTTTGCGTGATGCCAATTTACTTGATAAAAATTTTGAAAAATCATATTTAAAAAGTTTTATCGATACTAAAGATATAGATAAAATACTTGCTGTTGATATAAAAACTGTTTATAAAATTATTGATGATTGTACAAAAAACAATATTAATTTACTTACAATATGTGATAGCGATTATCCCGAACAATTGCGAAATATTGATGATTCTCCGATTGTGTTATATATAAAAGGTGAGTTTGATTACATTAATAACCTACCGCTCGTCTCGGTTGTAGGTCCTCGAAAAATTTCTGATTTTGGCAAAAAAGCTGCATATTCTATTTCTAAACGAATATCAAAAGCAGGAATTGTTGTAGTAAGCGGAGCAGCGATTGGTGCCGATACCTATGCGCATAGGGGTGCGCTTTCAGTAAATGGCAAAACTATTGCTGTTTTAGGCTGTGGAATTTGCTATGATTATTTACCACAAAATCGTGCTTTACGACAAGAAATTAGCAAAAACGGATGTGTCATAAGCGAACATCCACCGCACGCACCTGCCACAAAATATAGTTTTCCTGTTAGAAATCGTATAATATCGGCATTATCTTTAGGTACCGTTGTAATAGAAGCTCCACTTAAAAGCGGCTCGTTAATTACAGCAAGATTGGCAAACGAACAGGGAAGAGATGTTTTTGTAATACCAGGTAATCCAACACTAAATAATTATAAAGGTTCTAACGAATTACTACGTGACGGTGCAATTCCTTTACTTGATGCACGTGATATTTTTAATCAATATATAGGCAAATACCCTGAAAAAATTAATATTGATAAAGCATTTGCAAGTGAAACTGTAAATAATTCAAAAAAATTACAAAAAAAATTACACTTAGACCTTTCAAATGAAGCCAAAATGGTGTATAATAATTTGAATAATGAAAAATTCACCGTTGATGATTTGCTCAATCTTGATTTGAATGATAATCAATTACTTTCAGCTTTTACAGAGCTTGAAGTTGAAGGAATAATAAGAGCATTACCGGGCGGTGTGTACCAAGTAATCAACCACTAAAGGAGAAATTAAATGTCAAAGCTTGTTATTGTTGAGTCTCCAAGTAAGATTAAAAGTGTTAAAAAGTATCTTGGCAGCGGCTATAATGTTATGGCGTCAGTGGGTCATGTGCGTGATTTACCAAAATCTAAGCTTGGTGTTGATATAGATAATAATTTTAAACCGCAATATATAAATATGCCCGATAAAAAAGACGTTATAAAGCAACTTAAAGATGCCGCCGCAAATAGTGAGCAGGTTTTGCTTGCAACCGACCCTGACCGTGAGGGTGAAGCAATATCGTGGCATTTAGCGCATATTTTAGGTCTTGATTTAAACGAGGAAAATCGCATATCATTTAACGAAATTACTCAAACAGGTGTAAATGCGGGTATTAATAATCCCCATAAAATCAATCTTGATCTTGTTGATGCGCAACAAGCTCGTCGAGTGCTTGATCGAATTGTAGGTTACAAGTTAAGCCCTTTTCTTTGGCGCAAGGTTAAAGGTGGACTTTCTGCCGGTCGTGTTCAAACAGCAGTTTTGCGCCTTATTGTTGAGCGTGAGCGCGAAATAGAAGCCTTTGTAAGTGAAGAATATTGGACAATTGATGCAAAACTAAAATCCGAACGTAAAAGCTTTGAAGCAAAGCTTTACGGCACTGCTGACGGTAATAAGCTTGATGCTATTCATAATGAGCAATCAGCACAAAAAATAACGAATGAGCTCGATGGTGCACAGTATATTGTTAAAGAGATTAAAAAGGGTACACGAAACCGTCAACCCGCACCACCATTTATTACTTCAACACTTCAACAGGAAGCATCACGTAAATTAAATTATAACGGCCAACGTACAATGCGCGTAGCGCAGCAACTTTATGAGGGTATTGAAATTCCAGGTCATGGTGCTACAGGTCTTATTACCTATATGCGTACCGACTCATTACGTATATCAGAGGAAGCACGTGCTGCTGCTACAAAATATATCGACCAAAAATATGGCAAAAAATATTTACCATCTAAGCCACGATATTTTAAGTCAAAAAGTGGCGCGCAGGATGCACACGAGGCAATCCGTCCTACCGATATTTTCTTAACGCCAGATTCAATCAAAGATGCACTTACATCCGAACAATATAATCTTTATAAGCTAATTTGGGAGCGTTTTATTGCATCACTAATGGCTGCCTGTGTTCAAAAAACTGTTGCAGTTGATATTTTAGCTGGCGATTATTTGTTTAAGGCAAGTGGATACTCGGTTGATTTTAAAGGTTTTACAGAACTTTATGAAGAGGGTAAGGATGATAACGATACCCTTGGCGTCGAACTTCCTGAAATGAAGATTGGTGATGTATTAAAACTTAAGTCACTTATTCCTAATCAGCATTTTACACAACCGCCACCACGTTATACCGAGCCCACACTTACAAAAACACTTGAAGAAAATGGAATAGGCCGTCCATCAACCTTTGCTTCAATAATAGCGGTCATTTCTAATAGAAGCTACGTTGAAAAAGAGAAAAAAACATTTAAACCTACTCAGCTAGGCTTTGCTGTTTCCGATCTTATGAATGAATATTTTGCTCGTATTTTTGAAACAAAGTTTACCGCTGGGCTTGAGAAAAAGCTAGATAAAATAGGCGCAGGCGAACTTGACTGGGTAAAAACTATTGCTGATTTTTATGATGATTTTGACAGTCATTTTAAAAAGGCCGAACAGTCACTTGACGGCAAGCGTGTTAAGGTACCAGCTGTCGAAACAGATGTTGTATGCGAGAAATGCGGCAGAAAAATGGTAGAAAAAAGCGGTAGATTTGGCAAGTTTTTAGCTTGCCCTGGTTACCCAGAATGTAAAAACACTAAGCCAATGCCCGAAAACGAGGTAAAACAACCATGCCCTAAATGCGGCGCAAAGTTGCTTAAAAAGGTATCTAAAAAGGGTAAAAAGTTTTATGGTTGTTCAGCATATCCCAATTGTGACTTTGCATCTCCCGGTATACCAACAGGAGAAAAATGTACCGAATGTGGCGGCTACATTATTTTAGGAGTTAGGAACCGTAAATACTGTATAAATTCTGATTGCCCTACAAGACAGGCTGCCTCTAAGACAAAAAAGGAACAATAATATGAATAAAATTACCGTAATAGGTGCAGGGCTTGCGGGTTGCGAAGCAGCATATACTGCAGCGCGGCTTGGTTGTAAGGTTGATTTAATTGAAATGAAGCCTATTAAAAAATCACCTGCTCACAAAACCGATAATTTTGCAGAATTGGTTTGCTCAAATTCTCTAAAAGCAAACCGTATTGAC
>JAZNSJ010000162.1:0-11715 GCA_045591155.1 Acutalibacteraceae bacterium
GGTGTTATAGCATGATAGCAATAGTAGATTACGGCGTTGGTAATTTGTTTTCGCTAATTTCTTCTTTTAAAAAGATAGGCGCTGATATAGTGGTTACCGCTGACCCTCAAGTAATAAATAAAGCTGACGGAATTATACTTCCGGGTGTTGGCGCATTCCAAGATGCTGCACGCAAACTTAGTGATAGCGGACTCGATAAAGTGATAATTGCTGAGGCTAAAAACGGTAAAAAGCTTATGGGTATTTGCCTTGGTATGCAAATGCTGTTTGAAAAAAGCTTTGAGTACGGTGAGCATAAGGGTTTAGGGTTGCTTAAAGGTAATATAGTGCCTATGAAAAATCGCATACCCGACACTTTAAAAATTCCACATATCGGTTGGAATGCGTTGCATTTTACGCGTAAAAGTGATTTGTTTAAATATATAAAACCAAACGATTGCGTATATTTTGTTCATTCTTTTTATGCAAACGAATGTGACGACAGCGTGATTGCAACAGCTCAGTACGGTAAAGAGCTTACCGCCGCTGTGCAAAAAGTTAACGTTATGGGATGTCAGTTCCATCCCGAAAAAAGCGGTGAGGTAGGTCTTAATATCTTGCGTGCTTTTTGTGAAATGGAGTAATAGTTTTTATGATAATTTTTCCCGCAATAGATTTGTATGATAAAAAGGCAGTTCGTCTTTTTAAGGGCGACTACCAAAATATGACCGTTTATAGCGAAAACCCAATAGAAATTGCTCGCGATTTTGAAGCTTCGGGTGCAACCCACATTCATATGGTAGATTTACAAGGTGCTAAAGACGGTACAACACCTAATATTGATATAGTGCGTCAGGTTGCAAATGAGACTAATTTGTTTGTAGAAATCGGCGGCGGTATTCGTAATATGGCAATTGTAGAAAAATATTTATCAGCAGGTGTGGGCCGCGTTATATTAGGTACTGCGGCAGTTACCGATAGTGAATTTTTAAAGACTGCTGTATCAAAATACGGTGATAAAATCGCAGTTGGCGCCGATGTTAAGGATGGATATATTGCTATAAAGGGTTGGATAGAAAAATCCCAGAAAACACTTGAAGATTTTTTAAGCGAGATGCAAAGCATTGGTGTTAAATACATAATTTGCACCGATATTTCAAAAGATGGTGCTATGAAAGGCACTAATCTCGAACTATATAAGCAACTGTCACAAAAATATTCAATGAATATTACTGCATCTGGTGGTGTATCAACGCTCCAGGATGTAAAACAGCTGCGTGAAATGAACATTTATGGCGCTATAATAGGCAAGGCTTATTACATAGGCGCAATTAACTTAAAAGACGCTTTGGAGGCGGCTTTATGATAACAAAAAGAATTATTCCTTGCCTTGATATAAAGAACGGCAGGGTGGTAAAAGGAACAAATTTTAAGGGCTTAAATGATGTGTCATCACCCATAGAGCTTGCTCGCCTTTATTCAAACAGTTTAGCCGATGAGCTTGTATTTTATGATATAACAGCGTCTTTTGAGGGTAGACAGCTTTTTACCGATATTTTAACACAGGTAGCAAGTGAAATATTTATACCGCTTACAGTAGGCGGCGGCATAAACACCGTAGATGATTTTGACCGCGTGCTAAAATGCGGCGCTGATAAGGTAAGCGTTAACTCAGGTGCTATTAAAAATCCATCTTTAATAAAAGAGGCGGCTCACAAATATGGTGATCAGTGTGTTGTTTTATCGGTAGATATAAAGCGAGTTCACGGCGAGTTTCATGTGTTTGCAAAGGGTGGCCGCGAGGACACAGGCATTGAAGCGATTAATTGGATAAAACAGGGTGTGGCAAACGGCGCCGGCGAAATAGTTGTAAACTCTATTGATACCGACGGCGTAAAAAAGGGCTTTGACATAGAACTGCTAAAGCTTGTTTGCGACGCGGTAAAGGTTCCCGTTATTGCATCGGGCGGTGCCGGTAATATCAAGCATTTTGTTGATTTGTTTAAAGAGATACCCGATATTGACGCAGGCCTTGCGGCTTGAATTTTCCACTTTGGCGAGGTTGCGATTCCCGACTTAAAACAAGAACTAAAAAATAACAACATAATTGTGAGGTTGTAATTATGATAAACATTAACGAACTAAAATTTGACGAAAAAGGTTTAATCCCTGCTGTTGTGGTAGACTCTATCACCAAAAAGGTTTTAACCGTAGCTTATATGAACCGTGAAAGTCTTGAGATTTCTATGGAAAAAGGACTTACTTGTTTTTACAGTCGCTCACGTAATGAACTTTGGCTTAAAGGTGAGACCAGCGGCAACTACCAGCATATAGTAAGTATCACAGCTGATTGCGATAATGACGCTTTGGTGGTAGTGGTTGAAAAGGACGGGCCTGCTTGTCACAAGGGTACCGATTCTTGCTTCACAAACCCTGTTTGGCAGTCTGACGAGTTATACGAATTCTCATTGCAAAATCTTTACGATATGCTTGTAGGTCGTAAGGTAGAGAAACCCGAAGGTTCATACACAACCTATCTTTTTGAAAAGGGTATTGATAAAATACTTAAAAAAGTGGGTGAGGAATGCACCGAGGTTATAATCGCAGGTAAGGCCAACGACAAGGCTGAAACAATTTACGAGCTTGCAGATTTTGCATATCACGCAATGGTGCTTATGGTGCAAATGGGTATCAGTGTAGAGGATGTTCACCGCGAGCTTGCCTCACGTAATATAATTGACCATAAAGTAAAACAGGAAAAGATGACGAAATAATGCTTTATAATTATCATACGCATACCATATTTTGCGACGGTAAAAACACCCCAGAGGAAATTGCACAAAGGGCAATAGAACTGGGACTCGCAGAGCTTGGCTTTTCGGGTCATTCGTATACTGCTTTTGACGAAGAACCCTGTATGTCGCGTGAGGGTACCGAAGCCTATAAAAAGGAAATTAATGCCCTTAAAGAAAAATACAAAACACAAATAAAAATACTGTTAGGCATTGAATACGACTATCAAAGTGTCGAGTCGCGCGACGGTTATGACTATATTTTAGGCTCAGTGCATTATATACTTAAAAATGGTGAGTATTGTTGTATCGACCTTAGCCGCGAAAAGCAAATTGAAATTGTAAATAAATATTATAATGGTGATTTTTACGGTTTGATTGAGGATTATTATAAAACGGTTGCTGACCTTTATAATAAATGTAAATGCAATATAATAGGTCATTTTGATTTAATTAAAAAATATAATGGTGACGGCAGCTTGTTTGATGTTAATCATCCTCGTTATATTGCCGCTTGGAAAGCCGCAGCCGATGCTATAATAAAAACTCCTGCTGTAGTAGAGGTTAATACAGGTGGTATGTCAAGGGGACACATTAGTGAGCCTTATCCATCAAAGGAGATAATTGAATATTTTAAGGAAAACGGTAAAAAAATGATTTTTTCATCCGATTGTCATAACAAAGAATTTTTGCTTTGTGGATACGATATGATTAAAAAATATTTGTAACAGAGGATAAAAATGGAACTGGTTTTAATTACAGCGTTAGGCGTGGGTATGGCTACCATAATAGGCGCAATAATAGGCTTTGTTTTCAAAAAAATATCGCACAAGTTTTCGGATATTGTTTTGTCATTTGCGGCGGGTGTTATGCTTTCTGCCGCAGTGCTAGGACTTATTTTACCGTCACTTGAATATGGCGGGAAATGGGGATTGCTGATTACAGTAACGGGCATTTTTGTGGGTGCGCTATGTCTTAATCTTATTGATAAATTAGTGCCTCATTTACATAAAATGGTGGGCGCTGATTTAGAGACGCACAACAACACAAATTTAAGCAAGGTTTTGCTTTTTGTAATGGCTATCGCAATTCATAATTTGCCTGAGGGTATTGCCGCAGGTGTCGGCTTTGGTTCGGGCGACAGCAGTCAGGCTTTGCTTATTGCGGGCGGTATAGCTTTGCAGAACATACCCGAGGGTATGGTTATTATAAGTCCTATGCTTGCGGCGGGTGTGTCGCCTAAAAAGACATTTGTTTGCGCGGCTCTTACAGGTCTTGTCGAGGTTGTCGGCACACTTATAGGTTATTTTGCAGTAAGCGTGGCATCCGCCGTATTGCCTGTGGCTCTTGCCTTTGCAGGCGGCACGATGCTTTATGTAGTGAGTGACGAAATGATACCCGAAACGCACGCTCACGGCGCACAACGCGGCGCTACCTACGCACTGCTTGCAGGCTTTTGTGTAATGCTGGTCTTAGATGTTTTGTTAGGATAATATAATTAAGGTGATGTTATAATAGAATAAAACAAGTAACAAAGACGAGGTCGTTTTGCGCTTTGTAGTACTTGATATCAGAAAATAATAAGGATTGTTATGTAGTTTTAGTTGCGTAGCAATCCTTTAATTTTATTTACTTATAAATGTTTTTGTGATATACTAATAAAAAGTTGATTTTGTGAGGTGAGTGTATGGATAAGTTTGTTTTGCATAGCAATTATAAGCCGACAGGCGACCAGCCCGAAGCTATTGATAAGCTTGTAGAGGGCTTAAATAACGGTAACAAAGAACAGGTGCTTTTGGGTGTTACAGGTAGTGGAAAAACCTTTACTATGGCAAACATTATCGAGCGTGTAAACCGCCCAACACTTGTTCTTGCTCACAATAAAACCCTTGCCGCACAGCTTTGTAGTGAGTTTCGTGAATTCTTCCCCGAAAATGCGGTTGAATATTTTGTATCTTATTACGACTACTATCAACCAGAAGCATATATACCAGGCACTGACACTTATATTGAAAAAGACAGCGCTATTAACGACGAGATTGATAAGCTCCGTCACAGTGCAACCTGCGCTTTGTCAGAGCGTCATGATGTTATAATTGTTGCATCAGTTTCATGCATTTATTCGCTCGGTAATCCTATTGATTATCGTAATATGGTAATATCACTTCGTACAGGTATGGAAAAAAGCCGTGACGAGCTTATTCATAAGCTAGTTGACCTACAGTACGAGCGCAATGACATAAACTTTGTGCGTAATAAGTTTAGGGTGCGTGGAGATACGGTAGAGGTGTATCCCGCATATTCTTACGGTAATGCATTGCGTATAGAATTTTTTGGAGACGAAATTGACCGCATTAGCGAAATTAATACCATTACGGGTGAAGTGAAGAAGTTTTTATCTCATACAGCAATTTATCCCGCATCACATTATATTGTTCCGCAAGACAAGTTAGAGGAAGCGCTAACCGACCTAAAAAACGAGATGGAAGAGCGTGTTACTTTCTTTAACGAGAATGGTAAACTTATTGAGGCACAACGCATACGTCAACGTACTGAATACGATATTGAAATGTTGCGTGAAATCGGTGTCTGCAAGGGTATAGAAAACTATTCTCGTGTGCTATCGCGCAGAGCACCGGGTAGCACACCATCGACACTGCTCGACTATTTTCCCGACGATTTTCTGCTTTTTGTAGATGAATCACACGTTACACTGCCACAGGTGCGTGGTATGTTTGGCGGCGATAGGGGACGTAAGGATAATCTTATTGAGTACGGTTTCCGTTTGCCATCGGCTTATGATAATAGACCTCTTAATTTTGATGAATTCTACTCTCACATAAATCAGGCAATATTTGTGTCTGCCACCCCTGCCGATTTTGAAAAGACTAAAGCGGCTCAAATTGTAGAGCAGGTAATAAGACCGACAGGTCTTTTAGACCCCGTGGTTACTGTAAAACCAAGTGAAGGGCAGATTGATGATATTGTATCGCAGATAAATGAGCGTACAGCACGCGGCGAACGAGTGCTTATAACTACGCTTACTAAAAAAATGGCAGAAGACCTTACAGAATATCTTACTAACCTTGACATTAAAGTTAGATATATGCACTATGATATTGACACTATAGAGCGTATGGAAATTATTAGGGACTTACGCCTTGGTGAGTTTGATGTGCTTGTGGGTATAAACCTGCTTCGTGAGGGCCTTGATATACCAGAGGTATCACTTGTAGCAATACTAGACGCTGATAAAGAGGGATTTTTGCGTAGCGAAACGTCACTTGTGCAAACAATAGGCCGCGCCGCGCGAAACGCAAACGGCGAGGTTATAATGTATGCCGACAGTGTTACTCGCTCTATGGAAAACGCTATTCGCGAAACCCAGCGCCGTAGGGGAATTCAGCAAGCGTATAATGAGGCAAATGGTATAGTGCCTAAAACCATTGTTAAAGATGTGCGCGATATTATTGAAATCGGCACAAAGACCAATGGCGACAAGGGCGATAAGCATCTGTCACGTGCCGAAAAAGAAGCGCTTATTAAACGTCTTACAAACGAGATGAAGCAGGCGGCTAAAATTCTTGAATTTGAGCATGCGGCATATCTGCGTGACAGGATAGAAAAGTTAAGAAAAAACAAGTAATTTTTGGAGGATAAAATTTTGTCTAATGATAAAATTGTTATAAAAGGTGCGAGGGAAAACAACCTTAAAAATATGGATGTTACTATACCGCGTGACAAGCTTGTAGTGTTTACAGGTCTTTCGGGTAGCGGTAAGTCATCTCTTGCGTTTGATACTATATATGCCGAGGGTCAGCGACGCTACGTTGAGTCGCTGTCTAGCTACGCGCGCCAATTTTTAGGTCAGATGGAAAAGCCGAATGTGGACAGTATCGACGGACTTTCTCCCGCAATATCTATAGACCAAAAGACAACCTCTAAAAACCCGCGTTCTACCGTGGGTACTGTTACCGAAATCTACGATTATTTGCGCCTTTTATATGCGCGTGTTGGCATTCCGCACTGTCCCGTTTGCGGCAAGGAAATTAGTCAGCAAACTACCGACCAAATTGTTGATACCATTATGGAGCTTCCAGAAGGCAGTAAAATACAAATACTTTCTCCTATTGTAAAAAACCGTAAGGGCGAGCATACAAAAGAGCTTGATCGTGTAAGAAAGTCGGGTTACGTTCGCGTACGAATTGACGGGAATATCTATGACCTTTCGGAAGAAATAAAACTCGAAAAGAATAAAAAGCACATGATAGAGGTTGTGGTTGACCGCCTTGTTATAAAGGCGGATATTCGCTCGCGCCTTGCCGACAGTATTGAAACGGCTGTATCGCTTTCTGGTGGACTTGTAGCCGCTGATGTAATAGGCGGAGAAGAACTGCAATTTTCACAAAGCTATGCCTGCGATGAGCATGGTATTAGCATACCTGAGCTTACGCCTACAATGTTTTCATTTAACAATCCAATGGGTGCGTGCCCAACCTGTACGGGTATCGGCGTTTTTATGAAAATTGATCCGCGCCTTGTTATCAATGACGAAAATCTGTCTTTAATAGATGGTTGTATAAAAGCGGCAGGTTGGGGTGTAAATTCTTGGTTTAATCCCGATGCAAGCACTTTAGCTGTAATGTATTACGAGGGTATTGCAAGAAAATTCGGTTTTGATATCAATACTCCTTGGAAGGATTTAAGTGACGAGGTAAAAAACGCTGTACTTTACGGTACGGGTGACGAAAAGTTAGAGCTGCATCGTAGTTCGGAATACGGTAGCGGCACATATTATGCACCATTTGAGGGCGTTATAAACAATCTGCAACGTCGCTATGAAAACACAAAAAGTGATTATGCTCGTGCCGAATATGAAAGTTATATGCATGAAAGTGCTTGTCCCGACTGTAAGGGTGCGCGACTTAAACCCGAATATTTGGCGGTAACTGTAGGCGGCAAAAATATAAAAGAGCTTTGTGATATGTCAATCGGTGAGACATTGGTTTTTATAAATAATTTAACATTTAACACTATGCAACAAATGATTGCCGAGCCCATCTTGAAAGAGATAAAAGAGAGATTGAATTTTCTATCAAGCGTGGGTCTTGATTATCTTTCTATGTCACGTTCATCAGGTACACTTTCGGGCGGCGAGAGTCAGCGTATTCGTTTGGCTACGCAAATTGGCTCGTCGCTTATGGGAGTGCTTTATGTGCTTGATGAGCCAAGTATTGGTCTACATCAGCGTGATAATGAGCGACTGCTTGGCACACTTAAGCATCTGCGCGACCTTGGTAATACGCTGATTGTGGTAGAGCACGACGAGGACACAATGCGCGAGGCAGATTATATAATAGATATAGGTCCGGGCGCTGGTATCCATGGTGGTGAATTGGTATTTGACGGAACACCACAGCAATTACTTAATTGCAAAAATTCTATAACTGCCGATTATCTATCGGGTAGAAAAAGTATACCCGTACCACAAAACAGGCGCAAGGGCAACGGCAATTTTATTACAGTAAAGGGCGCTAGTGAAAACAACCTTAAAAACATAAATGTAAAAATCCCCTTGGGTCAATTTGTGTGTGTTACAGGTGTTTCAGGTAGTGGTAAATCCTCACTTGTAAATGATATTTTGTATAAGGTTTTAGCAAGTAAGCTTAACCACGCAAAAACTATTGCAGGAAGTCATAAGTCGATACAGGGTATAGAGTATCTCGACAAGGTTATTGATATTGACCAGTCACCTATAGGTCGTACTCCGCGAAGTAATCCTGCCACATATACGGGTGTATTTACCGATATTCGTGAGCTATATGCCAGCACCAAAGAAGCCAAGGCAAAGGGTTATTCTGCAGGTAGATTCTCCTTTAATGTTAAGGGTGGACGCTGTGAGGCTTGTTGGGGTGACGGTATAAAGAAGATTGAAATGCATTTCTTGCCCGATATATATGTGCCCTGTGAGGTTTGCGGCGGTACAAGATATAACAAAGAAACATTAAGTGTTCATTATAAGGGCAAAAGTATTTATGATGTGCTTGAAATGACTGTAGAAGAGGGTATGCATTTTTTTGAAAGTCATCCGCGCATTTATCGCAAGCTTAAAACGCTGTTTGATGTAGGTCTTGGATATATTAAAATAGGGCAAAGTGCCACAACCCTTTCGGGTGGCGAGGCGCAAAGAGTAAAGCTTGCTACCGAGCTTTCTAAAAAAAGTACGGGTAAAACAATTTATATACTTGATGAGCCTACAACAGGACTTCATACAGCTGATGTACATCGACTTATTGAGGTGCTACAGCGACTGGTAGATGCAGGCAATACCGTTCTTGTAATAGAGCACAATCTTGATGTAATTAAGGTAGCCGACCATATTATAGATTTAGGTCCCGAGGGTGGTAACGGCGGTGGTACTGTTGTGGCGCAGGGTACTCCTGAAAAGGTTGCCGAGTGCGAAAAATCTTATACAGGTCAGTTCTTAAAAAAAGTATTAAATAAGTAATTATTTACACATTATTCACCAAATGCTGTAAATTTGAGTTTAATATGTTATCGTGAGGTGAAAGCGGTGTTTGGATATGTTAGGGCTTGTAAACCCGAGTTAAAGATTAAAGAGTACGAAACCTATAAGGCGGTTTATTGTTCGCTTTGTAAAAAATTGGGTAAAAGCTATGGTATACTTTCTCGCTTTACTTTAAGCTATGATTTCACTTTTTTAGCGCTTCTTAATATGTCACTACAAAATGGTTGTGATGGCTTTCACCAAAAGCGTTGCGCATTTAATCCACTTAAAAAGTGTAACTATTGCAAAAGCGATGATGCAATAGATATGCCTGCTGCTGCGGCTATGATAATGCTTTATTACAAAATACTTGATAATATAGCAGATGAACGTGGCTTTAAAAGGTTGGGTTATTGGTGTTTAAAACCTATTTTTAGTTCTGCACATAAAAAAGCGGCTAAAAAATATCCTCAAATCGAAGATGCAGTAGGTGAGTATATATCGGCGCAAAACGCGCTTGAAGCGGCAAATTGCGCATCAATTGACAATGCAGCCGATCCTACGGCTAAGGTTATGCAAAAAATACTCTCGCTTTGCAGTGAGGATGAAACGCAAAAACGCGTGTTAAATCGCTTGGGTTACTGCCTTGGAAGATATATTTATTTACTTGATGCTGCGGTTGACCTGCCACAAGATATAAAAGACGGTAATTACAACGTTTTAAAAAGTATTGATAAAAATCAAACCAAAGAGCGAATAACAGCGCAGCTTTATTTTTGTGTTAATGAGGCGGCAAAAGCATTTGAGCTGTTAGATATTAAAAAGTATAAAACCATACTTAGTAATATAATTTATCTTGGACTTGAAGAAACATTTTTAAAGGAGCTAAATAATGAGAGATCCGTATGAGGTGTTGGGCATTTCTAAAAATGCCACCGATGATGAAATTAAAAACGCCTACCGTGAGCTTGCGCGTAAATATCACCCTGACAATTATACCGACAATCCACTTTCTGATTTGGCGGGCGAAAAAATGAAGGAAATTAACGAAGCTTATGATGCTATTGTTAATTCGCGTAGACACGGTTCATCAAAAAAATCGGGCAACAACACATATAATAATTCGTATAGCGGCACCACCAATTTCCCCGAGGTGCGTTCACTTATAAATCAAGGCAGACTAGAGCAGGCGCAAGAAATTCTTGACGGCGTACCGCCCCAAAACAGAGATGCTGAGTGGTATTTTCTTAACGGCACGGTGCTTTATCGCCGTGGTTGGTTTGACCAAGCCTATACCAGCTTTGCCACAGCGGTAAGAATGAATCCGCAAAACCCCGAATACCGAAACGCTATGAACAACGCCCAAAGACAAAGCGGTCAGCAGTATAACCCATATCGTTCATATGGTTATGGCGGCGGATGCAATACTTGTGATGTTTGTAACAGTCTCATTTGTGCCGATTGCTGCTGTGAATGTATGGGCGGCGACCTAATACCCTGTTGTTAATATGACAAGCACAAAGAAAATTACACTTTGCGGATTAGTTGCAGCCATTTCGGTTGTGATAATGCTTACAAGTTATTTTCCGTACCTTACTTACGCAATACCTGCTCTTGCAGGACTTTTTATAATGATACCGCTTATTGAATGCGGTGTGTCTTGGGGTTTTGGCACATATATAGTAAGTGCGGCAATAATATTTATAACGGGTGAAATGGAATCCAAAATTCTTTACGTAATGTTTTTGGGTTATTATCCTGTTTTAAAATCAATTATAGAAAAATTAAAAAATCAGTTTGCTGAATGGGTATTAAAATTAATATGTTTTAATGCGTCAGCAATAGCCTTTTATTATGTGTCAACGGTATTGTTTAGCATTTCGTTTGACGATTTTGGCGAGTGGGGAAGGTACGGCGCGCTGCTGTTTTTAGCATTTTGTAACATCGTGTTTGTGCTGTATGATATAGGCATATCTCGTGTAGCGTCGTATTATATATTTACGCTTCACGATAAAGTTAGAAAGATAATAAAGCGATTTTAAAGGGTGGCGGTTGCCATCCTTTATTTTTTGGTTTACTTTTTCTAATGTTTAGTGTAAAATACAATAAAAAGTAATGGGGTGATAGTATGCTTTTGTTAGTGGTAGTAATAATATTTGCGTTATATATTTTTTTTGATTTCAAAAAATATAAGGTCAGCAGTTATTATCTTGTTACAAAAAATAGCTATTTATCGGTGCGGTTTGACAAAGGAAAACTGGGCGAGTATCATATTTATAAGTATTTGCGCAATTTAGAAAAAAGTGGCTCGAAATTTTTATTTAATGTATATATCCCAAAAGAAAATGGAGAGACCACCGAGATAGATGTATTACTAATTACCACAAAAGGCATTTTTGTTTTTGAAAGTAAAAATTATAGTGGTTGGATATTTGG
>JAZNSJ010000163.1:0-5460 GCA_045591155.1 Acutalibacteraceae bacterium
ATATGGGTTATAATAAGCCCCACCTCATCAAGATGAGCATCTATTAAAATTTTTTTTGAGGGAGCATTTTTACCTTTTTTAAAGGCTATAATATTACCTAAATTGTCTATTTTGTATTCACAATGGTTTTTGATTTGTGAAATTACAAAATTGCGAACAGCGGCCTCGTCACCCGAGGTGCCGTCTATTGTGCAAAGCTGTTTTAATAGATCGTTCATTAAGTGTTGCCTCCTTTTAAAATATAATTTTCAAGAAGGTCGCACACATTTTGTATGTCGTTTATATCAATAACCTCAACATCGGTATGCATATTGCGAAGCGGAATAGACACAAGGGCTGTTTTTACACCGCTTTTTGAAATAGAAATAACATCACCGTTTGTGCCTGTTTTTCCACCCATAACCTCGGTTTGATAGGGTAGCTTATTTTCTTTTGCAATACTAATAAGTTTTTTAGAAATATTTTTATCAAGAACAGGTGATATACCAATCATACCACCTCCGCCTAATTTTCCACAGTCTTTACTTGAAACATCGGGCGCATCGGCAAATGAAACGTCAAGCACGATGGCCTCGTCGGGTGAAATGTCAAACGCCTTGGTTTTTGCACCACGACAGCCTAATTCTTCAGCGTCGGTAAATGCAAAAACAACATTAAAAGGAAGCTTTTTTGTGCTTAATTTTTCAGCCAATGCTAAAAGACACACAACACCCGCGCGATTGTCAAGGCTTTTGCCTGTAACGCGACCGCCGTGCAGTGTGGCTGCTTTTATATTAAAGGTTACAAAATCACCAACCGAAACAACGTCTTTTGCGTTTTGGCCTAAAAGAGTATCTATTTTAAGCGCGGATATATCATCATATTCCTTTACACCGTCAAGATGCGGCGGCGTTGCGCAAAACACACCAGTGACTTTTTCTTTTTCGTGAATGGTAACCAATCTTGAGGGAAGCATTCGTAAATCTATACCGCCGCAGTTTTTAACAGTTAAAAATCCGCTAGAGTCAACATCGGTCACAACAAAGCCGACCTCATCAATGTGTGCTTCAAGCATAAGTGTGTAATCACTTGTACCTTTTATCTTGCCCACAACATTAATACCCATTTGAGATGCATTGGTATATTTTGCAAGTATTTGATATGCTTTGTCACTTGCCTCGGTTATATTACCAAGGCTTACAGCGTTTGATAACTCAAATAAGATTTCTTTAACGTTCATTACAGTTCATTCACCAATTGTTTAAAATGATTGCCGCGGCACACAAAATTAGGATATTTATCAAAGCTTGCGCAGGCGGGTGATAGGGTTACTATATCGCCGCTTTGGGCAGTTTTATGAGACTGGGCTACAGCCTCAGGAATATCGTTTACACGTACTATTTGAGGTGTGCCGTTATAGCCCTCGTATTTGCGCAAACAATTTTCTATTTTATCGGCGGTATCACCGCAAAGATATAGTATTTTTACCTTTTCTGCAATATAGGGCATCATAGGCTCGAATGGTATGTGTTTATCATAACCGCCCGCAATAAGAATAACCTTTTGGTCAAATGCCTTAAGACCTGCAATTGTTCTTGTGGGGCTTGAAGCGATAGAATCGTTATAATACTTAACTCCGTTCACTTCACGCACAAACTCAATGCGGTGTTCAACGCCGCCAAACTCACGCGCTACCTTGCAAATGTTGTCAACACCTACATAACCCCATACAGCCGCAATAGCGGTAAGATAATTTTCTACGTTGTGGTCACCTAAAATGTTTATGTCCTTGCGGTCTACTACAGGAACGTCAATGCCACGGTACGCCATATGCAAAACACCATTATCGTCAAGCCAAGCGCCGTTATTAAGGCGGCGTGTCATACTAAACCCTAAGCTTTGACCGCGAACATCCTTGCGGAAGTCTTCGGTAATTTCATTGTCGCGATTAAGAACGGTGCGCGAAAATGCATTTTGATGCAAAAGAATGTTTTTCTTTGCCTCAACGTATTCATCCATATCTTTATGAACGTCAAGATGGTTAGGCGCAACATTGGTAACCACTGCAACATCGGGGCTTTTTCGCATAGATATAAGCTGAAACGATGACAATTCTGCTACAACAAAGTCATCGGCTGTTATATTTTCAATTTCGGGAAGTAAGGGGGTGCCAATATTACCGCCAACAAACACACGCTTGCCTTCAGCTTCGAGCATTTTTGCAATAAGGGTGGTAGTTGTGGTCTTGCCGTCGGAGCCTGTTACTGCAAAAATTGTAGCAGGGCAGAGGTCAAAGAACACTTCCATTTCGCTGGTAACGGCTATGCCTCGTTTACGCGCCTTTTCAAGCTCGGGAAGATGAAAATTCATACCTGGGGTTCTAAAAATTATATCAACCTCAAGATTGTTTAAATAATCTTCGCCCAGCTTAAGTTCAGCACCAGCCGCTTCGAGCTCGTCGGCAATAGCGCCAATAAGCTCACGCTCGCGGCGGTCACAGGCGATAACACGAGCTCCCTGCTTTAAAAAGTTTAAAATAAGAGGGGTGTTGCTAACACCTATACCGCACATAGCGATTTTTTTACCCTTTAACTGACTGAAAAACTGCTTAAAATCCATAAGGCGTTCCTCCAAAAATTAGTCTATTATCTGTTCGGCAGTATTGCTTGCCGAGTCATCACCGTACATATCCATTGTAGGATCAAATTTTTTCATTTCGATGAATTCTTCAAGCGTTAGCCCTAATTCGTTGATTAATTTTGCATTGTTAATGCCCACAAAGCGCCAATGCCATGACTCATAAATAACCCCTGTTATATTTTCTTTTTCTTTAGGATAACGAAGAATAAAACCATAATCTTCTGCGTTTTTACACATCCACTCAAACATAGGAGTGCTTTCAAAGGTGTCACTTGCCATATTAAAGTCGGCGCAAAGTCCGGTGTTGTGTTCGCTGGTTCCGGGCCGCGCTACAACGGTTGCGGCTTTTGCCTCATCGCCGCCTACACGTGCAACCTGCTTTTGAAAAAGGTCGTTTTGTATAGAGTAGCTACGAAAAGGAGACCACACCTGTAAATCTACGCCATCTGCTTGTGCTGCCGCCACCATAGCTGTAATGTATGGATAAACGTCACGATGAATTTGGGTTACGTAATTATTGTTGCGATATTGGTCGTCAATTTCTACTAAATAATCACGAACATTGGTGTCGTAATCATCGGGCAGAGGATGTTCACCATTTACAAGTAGCAGTCTGCCAAATTTTGCATCAAGCTCTATACCGGTGGGTGTTACAAATATTTCGGGTTCTGATGGTGTATCCTCCTTTGATGGTGTGCTGGTAGACAATGAATCTATGTTGCTTGAAATCAATGTAGCATCCGACGAGCCGTTGCTTACATTCCCACCGTTTTTAATTATTGCTACAATAACGACCGTTAATGCAATAAGCACCGCAACAAGCATTACTAAAAGCACTATAAATATTCTACGGCGAATTATCGCCTTTCTTCGTCTTTCTGACATAATCTACCTTCTTTTATATTCGTTCCCGAAGAGAACACATTAACTTTTCGCTCTTGATGAATAACCCGTTATTCATCAAGCTTAAGGACTGCCATAAATGCGTCTTTAGGTACTTCAACAGAGCCAAGCTTACGCATTTTCTTTTTACCTTCTTTTTGTTTTTCAAGAAGTTTCTTTTTACGGGTTATGTCACCGCCGTAGCATTTTGCAAGCACATCTTTGCGCATAGCCTTTACGGTTTCACGTGCAATGATTTTGCCGCCCACCGCTACCTGAACAGGCACCTCAAAAAGTTGTCTGGGAATATATTCCTTTAGCTTTTCGGCAATTCGACGTGCGCGGGTATAAGAATTTGATGTGTGAACAATAAATGAAAGCGCATCGACCGTATCGCCTGCAAGCATAACATCAAGCTTAACAAGATTAGATTTTTGATAACCTGCGGGCTCGTAATCGTAGCTTGCGTAGCCTTTTGTACGGCTTTTTAACGCATCAAAAAAGTCGTATACTATTTCGCCCATAGGAAGTACATAGTGAATATCTACGCGATCGCCCATATATTTCATATCCTTATAATCTCCGCGGCGATCTTCGCAAAGCTGCATTATTGTACCTACATAATCACTTGGAGAATAGATGTGCACGTTAGCCACAGGCTCAAGAGCCTCTGAAATTACGGCAGGATCAGGGTAGTTTGTGGGGTTATCTACAAATATTCTCTCCCCGTTTGTTAGCACAAATTCATATTGAACACTAGGAGCAGTTGTAATAATATCAAGATTATATTCTCGCTCAAGACGTTCCTCTAATATCTCCATATGCAACAAACCTAAAAATCCACAACGAAAACCAAAGCCTAACGCCTGTGAGGTTTCGGGCTCAAAAAGCAGCGAAGCATCATTAAGCTGCAGTTTTTCAAGCGCCTCACGCAAATCGGGATATTTTGCACCATCTGCAGGATAAATACCACAAAATACAACAGGTTTTGCTGCACGGTAACCGGGCAAAGCTTGGTCGGCAGGTTGGCTTACAAGTGTTATTGTATCACCTACACGCGCCTCGCTTACTGTTTTAATTGATGCCGCCAAGTAACCAACCTCGCCCGCCTCTAATACATCGCAGGTTTCATAATGGGTTGCGCGTTTACGGCCAAGCTCTACCACATCAAACTCGGCACCGGTTGCCATCATTTTAATTTTATCGCCCGCTTTTATGCTGCCCGACACTACGCGGAAATAAACTATAACGCCTTTGTATGGGTCGTAGTAAGAGTCAAAGATAAGTGCTTTAAGTGGTGCTGTACGGTCGCCTTTTGGGGCAGGAACTCCCTCTACAATGGCTTCTAATACTTGTTCTACATTTATACCTGTTTTTGCCGATATAAGCGGCGCTTCGTCGGCGGGGATGCCTATAACATCCTCTATTTCGGCCTTAATTCTATCGGGTTCGGCAGATGGTAGGTCAATTTTATTTATTACCGGCAGTATTTCAAGGCCGTGGTCAACCGCCAAATATGTGTTGGCAAGGGTTTGCGCCTCTATTCCTTGTGATGCATCAACCACAAGTATTGCTCCCTCACAAGCGGCAAGTGAACGTGACACTTCATAGTTAAAGTCAACGTGTCCTGGGGTGTCAATAAGATTAAGCTCATATTCCTTGCCGTCTTTTGCAGTGTAGTAAAGCGTTACTGCGTGCGCTTTAATAGTAATGCCGCGTTCGCGTTCTAAATCCATACTATCAAGTATTTGCTCTTCCATATCGCGTTCGGCTACCGATTGTGTAAGCTCAAGCAGGCGGTCAGCAAGGGTTGATTTGCCGTGATCTATATGTGCTACTATACAAAAGTTTCTGATATTTTCAAGAGGGAATGACAAGGCAGACTACTCCTTATAATTAGATTATATTATATAATATCACATATTTAACAAGTCGGAGGCCAAGCGGTCTTAGGAAGAC
>JAZNSJ010000164.1:0-5854 GCA_045591155.1 Acutalibacteraceae bacterium
ACAAAAACCAAATAATGTAAGACCCCCCGAGGATGTTGTTGATCCAAGTGTAATGCCACATAATTTGTATATTGACTACGTACGCATCTATCAGGATCCTACCGATGTTTCACAGGCAATCTGCTTCCCAGCAGGTCAGGATTAATTAATTTGTTTGCTTTTCACTATTTTTAGTGAAGTTTAATACAAACCTACCGCCTTTAACATTTAAGGCGGTAGGCAAAAGCAAAATATAAAAAAGGAGTATTTTTATGTTAAGTAATGCAAAACGCATATTCGCTTTGGCTTTAGCGCTTATTTTGGTATTTTCGCTTGCTGGCTGTACCAAGGTTGTTTACGAAGGCTCTTCTGCTGAAATTGAGTATGTAACAAACCAAGTTATCGTTGATGGTGAAGACAGCGACGGCGATACTCAGCAGGGTGGCGCTACAACCACACCTGGTACCAGTAAGCCCGACAAACCAACCACCGAAAAAAAGGACGGACTTATTAATAAAGATGTTGACCCTAAGGATTACAAGGGTAAAACCGTTAAGTTTGCAGTTACAATTATGCCCGATGTTGACGAATCAGGCCCTGTTGTAAAAGCATTTGAAAGGAAATACGATATCAAAGTAGACTGTATTCTTACCGACCAAGGTGACTTTACAAACAAGGTTAATGGTATGATTGCTGCAGGCAACTCACCCGACGTTGTACGTTCTAACGGTGACTTCCCTGTTATAATGTCAGTTTTACAGAATCTTGATGCTGCAAAGCTTGATTATGAAGAAGAAATCTGGAACGATAAAACCTTTGAACTTACTACTTTTGGCGGTTCACCATATCTTTGCGATACCGACAATAACATTTGGGGCGAAATTGACATTGTAATGTATAGTAAGTCGGCACTTAAATCTGCTAACTGCTATACCCCTGAAGAGTACGACAAGGCTGGTAAATGGACTTGGGATGCATTCTTTGAAATTTGTCGCCAAATTAAAAAGGCAACCGGTAAAACAGGTGGTTCATTCACATATTTTGATAACGCAATGCATGGTATGGGCGCTACCGTATTTAAAATTGAAAACGGTAAAATTGTTAACGGTCTTGACAAGGCTGACGCTCTTAAGGCTATGACAAGCTATGCCTCAGCCTATAAAGAAGGCATTCTCCACTGGGGTGCTGCTGCTTCCGACCTTAAAGAAGGCAGAGCAGGTATTATTACAACCCCAATTTGGAGCCTTAAGAAAACCGGCGGTCTTAAAGACTACTCAAATTTTGATGACCTCGGATTCTATTATTTGCCAAGACTTACTCCCGACTCTGACTATGCAAGCACAGGTATTTTCCGTGGTTGGGGTATCTGCCGCGGCGCTCAAGAGCCTGTAGCAGCTGGTATATTCCTTCGTGAGTATCTTGATGTTAACAACTATGACGTTAAGTCAACCTTTATTTCTGAAGATGCACAAGACTTCTTCTTTAAGGCAACAAGTATTGATTACAGCAACTATAGACCTAACCTCACATACGGTAGATTTACACAAGAGATTGCTGGTATGGATTTTGAAAAGGATATGTACATTTATATGACATACGATCCTGATCAGATTAACCCCAAAATGTCTTCTATTATGTCTGCGCTTGATAAGGCTTGCGACAACCTTAATAAGCACATTACCAATAACACAGGCAAGAAGTAATTTTAACCTAAACTTAATTTACCACCCGAAAGGGTGGTAAATTTTTTTAATAATATTTTTTTAGTATGGCAATACTGTATTTGGTGATTTTATGTCTGAAAAAATTTACAGTAAGCTGTTTGCTGCGCGCGCAGTGTTGTGCTTTTTTGTTATTATGCTGTTGCTGTTGTCTTGCGCGTTGCGTGTTGCTGTTATTGTAACGGGTAATTACAAGCAAATTCAAACGCAGCAATCAAGTTATAAAATAAAGGTTGCATCACTTAGAGGCACAATATACGATTGCAATATGGTACCCCTTACCAACACCGATACGCAAACCGTTGCGGTAGTAGCTCCAACACCAAGAGGTATAATGGCAATAAGCCGTGCGCTTAAAGGTGAGGCGCTTAATAATGCGCTTGAAACCCTTAAATTAGGTAAGCCTGCTGTGTGCTATGTAAATGAGGATATTTTAAGCGAGGGTGTTGCTACAACCACCGTTTATAAACGGTATGGGCAGCAGCTTTCAGCCTGTCATCTGGTGGGCTATACCGACTCTACAGGACATGGAATTACAGGCTTAGAGCAAGCATATGACGAGATTTTATATAGTGATAAAAGCGTTTCGGCTGTATTTACAAGCGATGGTAAAGGCGATGTATTAAAGGGTATAGAGCCTTATTTTGAAAACGATTTATCACAAATACTTAACGGTGTTGTTACAACCCTTGATATTAATATACAAAATGTTACCGAAAACGCAGCCGAAAAACTAAGTAGTGGCTGCGCTATTGTAGCAGAGGTAAGCACTGGCAAAATAAAGGCTATGGCAAGCGTACCCACATTTGATATAAACGATATATCTAAAAGCCTTAGTGACAATAATTCTCCTATGCTTAACCGCGCGTTGTGCACCTTTAACGTTGGATCGGTTTTTAAGCCGTGTGTTGCGGTGTTGGCAATAGAGAATAATTTTACGAGCGTTACCTTTAACTGCGAGGGTAGCCTTGAAATTGGCGATAGGCGGTTTAGATGTCATAATTTATTAGGTCACGGCAATATGGATTTGTGCGGTTCGTTGGCGCAGTCGTGCAACTGCTATTTTTATAATTTTGCAATTTCTATAGGCGGAGCACAAATATATAAAACCGCTTCAAAGCTTAGTCTTGCTTCAAAAATAAAAATTGCCGATAATATCTATACTGCTACGGGCAGTATACCAAGCAAAACCGCACTTTCAAGCAATGGTACGCTTGCAAATTTAAGTATAGGGCAGGGTAATCTTATGGCGAGTCCGGTTTCAATGCTTAATTTATACCTTGCTATTGCTGGGGACGGCAGTTATTATGTGCCGTCGGTTGTAGAAAAAACCGTTAAAGACGGTGTAGAAAGTTTTTATGATAAGGGTAGCAAAACCCGCGTTATGAAAAGTGAAACTGCCGCAGTTTTAAGAGAATATTTAAAAAAAGTAATAACCGACGGTACGGGTATTGAGGCATCAACAACGCTTACTACTGCAGCAGGTAAAACAGGTACTGCGCAAACGGGTAGATATTATAAGGATGGTGTAGAAATAACAAACAGTTGGTTTTGCGGCTTTTTTCCCGCTGACGAGCCTGAATATGTAATAGTTGTTATGAGCGACAGTAAGTTAAGCGTAAGCACAGCGGCGGTTTTTGCCCAAATTGCCGACGGAATATGTGAATATAAAGGGATAAATAGTGAAAATGACGATTGACAGGGCGAATGTGTTAATGTATAATTGTATACAATTATACAAAGAGGTGAGAACTAATGCTTGAACTCTCAAACAAAACCAATCTTTTAGAAGAAAATGATTATAAATATTCGCTTCAGGATGTAGAAAATCCTAATTTATACCGCGAATTTTATAGCTATGATGATGTTCCGCGCATAGCCTTTAACCACCGCCGTGTGCCAATGAATATGCCGCGTGACATCTGGATTACCGACACCTCACTGCGCGACGGTCAGCAGTCGGTAGAGCCGTACAGCGTAGAACAGATTGTAAATCTTTATAAGCTGATGTCTAAGCTTGGCGGCCCGTACGGAATTATACGTCAGACCGAAATGTTTGTTTACAGTAAAAAAGACCGTGAGGCAATTAGAAAGTGTCAGGAATTAGGTCTTAAATTCCCCGAAATTACTACCTGGATAAGAGCAAACAAACAGGACTTTAAGCTTGTTAAGGACTTGGGTATTCGCGAAACGGGTATTTTGGTATCTTGTAGTGATTACCATATATTTAAAAAGCTTAAAATGACACGCAAACAGGCTATGGATACATATCTTGCCGCGGTTGCCGAGGCTTTTGAGGCAGGCGTTATGCCGCGCTGTCATTTAGAGGATATTACACGCGCTGACTTTTATGGTTTTGTAGTTCCGTTTGTAAACGAGCTTATGAAAATGTCGGCCGATGCAGGTATACCTGTACGTATTCGCGCCTGTGATACTATGGGCTACGGTGTACCATATCCCGAAGTTGCCCTACCACGTAGTGTACCGGGTATTATTTACGGATTACAGCACTTTTCAGATGTTCCAAGCGAAATGCTTGAATGGCACGGCCATAATGATTTTTACAAGGCGGTTACAAATGCGTCTACCGCGTGGCTTTACGGCGCATCGGCTGTTAACTGTTCGCTGCTTGGTATTGGTGAGCGCACAGGTAATGTTCCGCTTGAGGCAATGATTATGGAATATCCCACGCTAAGAGGGGCTTTTGATGGTATGGAGGCTTCTGTAATTACTGAAATTGCCGAGTATTTTAAAAATGAAATGGGTTATGAAATACCCGTTATGACGCCTTTTGTTGGCAGAAACTTTAATGTAACCCGCGCAGGTATTCACGCTGATGGACTTTTAAAGGATGAGGAAATTTACAATATATTTAATACCGAAAAAATACTTAACCGTCCTGTATCGGTATTGCTTGGAAAAACCTCTGGTCTTGCTGGTATTGCATATTGGATTAACCAAAACTATAACCTTAAAGGCGATGAGGCTGTTGATAAACACAGTGATTTGGTTATTAAAATGAAAGAATGGATTGATCGTGAGTATGAGGACGGCAGACAAACAAGCCTTTCAAATGATGAAATAGAAGATAAGGTATCATTGTTTTCAGGAGGTAAATTATGATTGAGCACAAAACAATATCGCTTGCCGACCAAGTGTTTGAGCACCTTGAAACCGATATTTTAAGTGGAAAATATCAAAAGGGTGAAAGCCTTACCGAAAATAAGTTAAGCGCAGAACTTGGTGTAAGCCGTACACCCATACGCGAGGCGCTTCGCCGACTTGAACAAGAGCATTTGATTGAGGAAACACCCAAAGGTATGGTGGTGGTAGGTATTGGCGAAAAGGATTTAGCTGACATTTTTGCCATTCGTGGCGCACTTGAGGGTAAGGCAGCTGAATTGGCGGCAAAAAAACACACTGAGAGCCAGCTTGCCGTTGTGCGCGAGGCGCATGAATTTCAGGAATTTTATCTTGGTAAGCAAGATCCCGACCGTATAAAAAGTATGGACAGCCGTTTTCACGAAACAATTTATAAAATGACCGGTAGTACTATTTTTTATGATGTTCTTATGCCACTTCATAAAAAAATTCTTAAATACCGTAAGGCCTCTGTTAGTGATAGAAGTCGTGCGACAAGCTCGGTTGCCGAGCATAGAGCAATATACGAGGCAATTGCCGCTAATAACGCAAAACTTGCCTCGCAGCTTATAACCGAGCATCTTAATAATGCGTATAATCATATTTGTGATAAGGAGAATTAATGATGGGTTTAACAATAGCACAAAAAATTATAAAAGAACATCTTGTTTCGGGTGATATGACGCCGGGTCAAGAAATATCGCTTAAAATTGACCAGACCTTAACTCAAGATGCCACAGGTACTATGGCATACTTAGAATTTGAAACAATGGGTTTAAAAAGGGTAAAGACCGAAAAAAGCGTTGCTTACATAGACCACAATACACTCCAATCGGGTTTTGAGAATGCCGATGACCATAGATATATTCAGTCGGTAACTTCAAAACACGGTATCTATTTTTCAAGACCGGGTAACGGTATTTGCCATCAGGTGCATCTTGAACGTTTTGGCAAACCTGGTAAAACCCTAATTGGCTCTGACAGCCATACACCAACAGGCGGCGGTATAGGTA
>JAZNSJ010000165.1:0-2286 GCA_045591155.1 Acutalibacteraceae bacterium
GTAAACGTAGGTTATAGCATTGTTAACCCTACCGGTTCACAAAAAAATTAACACTTGTTTCTATATAATAAAAAAATAATATTTAAAATAGCAGTCAACTTTGGTTGACTGCTATTTTTATCTCCTGCTTTTTCTATACTCGGTAGGTCGGCAGCCGCACTTTTTT
The DNA here is from genome assembly GCA_045591155.1 of Acutalibacteraceae bacterium. Lineage (GTDB taxonomy): Bacteria > Bacillota > Clostridia > Oscillospirales > Acutalibacteraceae > UBA737. The sequence goes on from JAZNSJ010000165.1 coordinate 167, forward strand.
TGAAACAGGTTTGAAAAATAATGTATATCGGTATAACCTAACTTTTCGGCAATTTCCCCTACCGATATATCGGTATCGGCAAGTAGTGATTTTGCCGTTTGCATTTTGCACACAAGCTGATAGGCATAGGGCGTGATGCCAAACTCGCGGCTGAATAACTTCTGACAATAATCTTGCGAGCGAAAGATTGTTTTTGCGAGTTCCGCAGTGCTCACAATACGCGAAATATTTGAATCAAGATAATTTTTTAATTTAAGCGCTTCATCACTGTGTTTATTCTCCGAAACCGCCACCGATAGTTTTGAAATTATCTCTACAAAAATCCCCTGTAACACTGCTTGCATATCGCTATCGGGCATATCGGAACTGATAATATCAGCTATTTTTTCAAAGGTAGGCTTTAATCCGTTACCGTCAAAAAAGTATTTCCCCGAAAGTCCGTAAGCTAAAACCAGTTGCTTGCAAAAATCCCCCGAAAGATTCAAAAAGATTTTTTGGAAAGGATTTTCACTGTCGGCATAATAATCGTGCTTTTCACCCGCTACCAGAAGATAAACCATATCTTTGCCGACACAGTTCATTTTGCCATCTGCAAAAACATACCCTGCACCGTCCGTCACATACTCTATTACAAACGTATCAGCCTTTGTTCTGGTGATATGATATGTAGGACTTGGGTAGGTCACACCCGCAAGTGATATATAAAAAGGCGTGTTTTTATGGGCGCAGGCAAAGGGCTTTAAATATTCGTTCAAATTGTTTTCCTCACTTTTATAATTAAAATACGCATTTAATCGGAGATTATAACTTATTATAATACAATTATACATATACTTCAAGGAGGAAATACTATGAAACTGCGCGCACCCGCAACACCCATTATAAATATTGACCCGTATTTTTCTATATGGACCGAAAATTCAGTGCTCGAAAACACTGTTCACTGGACGGGCAAACCCAACACTATGTCGGGCAGAGTTTTTGTTGACGGAGAAGAATTCCATTTTTTAGGTTTTAATGAAAACAACATTCCTGAAATGACGGTCGAAAACGTAGAAATTGATGCTTTTTCTACAATTATTACATATGCAAATACCGCCATTTGCCTTACCGCTCATTTTACCTCTCCAACATTAGTAGACGATTTATATTACGCATCACGCCCTGTGACATACTGCAAGGTTTCATACGAAAGTCTTGACGGTAATTCGCACACCGTTGCGGTTAAATTTACCGCAAGTGAGGAGCTTGTTTTAGAGAAAAAAGGCTGTAATACGGTTGTAACTGCACCTGTAGATATTAAGGGCATCACAGCAATTAAAATGGGCAATGCTAATCAAAATGTATTATCGCGTAGTGATGATTACATCTGCATTGACTGGGGTTATTTATACCTTGGCGTAAACGGTGACGGCAAGGCTTATAGCAGCGCACTTGATAATATGAATGCCATAAGTGTTGAAGCAGACCTTAACAGTGACGCGCTGTTTCTTTTCGGCTATGACGATATAGACAGTATTCAGTATTTTGGTGATAATCTTAAGGCTTACTGGAGAAAGGACGGCAAAACCATAGAGCAAGCAATCGTTGAAGCCGCAAATGAATATAACACCTTGCTTGCGCGTTGTAATGCCTTTTCGGACAAACTAAAAAAAGATGCAACCCAAAAGGGTAATGAAAAATATGCCGATATGTTATTGCTTTCGGTTCGTCAGATAATGGCGGCGCATAAGCTTGTGGTTGACAAAGACGGCAACAATCTTTATATTTCAAAAGAATGCTCCTCAAACGGTTGTGCTGCTACCGTTGACGTTACATATCCGTCAGCGCCTATATTCTTGCTTTACAATACCGAACTTCTTAAAGGTATGTTGCGACCTATAATGCGCTATGCCGCAAGCGATGAATGGCGCTTTGATTTTGCGCCGCACGATGTCGGACAATACCCGTTACTTAACGGGCAGTTCTATGGTGTAAAACGCGAAAACGGCAATACCGAAATAGATAAAAATATGCAAATGCCAGTTGAAGAATGTGGCAATATGATAATCCTTTTTGCCGCTATATGCGACGCGGATAATGACGTGTCTTTTGCAAAAGAACATATTGTCACTATAAGA
>JAZNSJ010000166.1:0-4734 GCA_045591155.1 Acutalibacteraceae bacterium
AATATGCAGTATTGGAAATGTCCTTAACCAATACTCTTGATTTTGATAGTAGCCCAAATATCTGTTTTGCAAAATTTTAGTATGTTGCTCTATTACTTTTGAACGCTCATTTGAAAACGACTGACTCTCAAGATGATATACAATTACATCATCGCACAAAAGATTTTTAAAGCCATAATCTAAACAACGAAAAGAGAAATCGTTTTCTTCGCCATAACCTTTACCAAAGCTTTCTTCATCAAAAAGCCCCACTTTATCGAGCACTTCACGCCTTATGTAAACACAAAATCCGTGTGCTGTAGGTAATTCGGGATAGTCACGGTATGCACACTTAGTAAGTAAGTCGTTATATTCATCTATTGTTATATGATCGGGAATTTCGTTGCGCATAAGCCCTTGCGGAACTGATGCCAATGTAGCGTTGTTAGACAAAGCAGTAACGGTTGCCACTTTAGGCTGACTATAAGCACAATTTCTCATTTTATCAAGCCAACCGTTACCAACAATTGTATCGCTATTAAGAAGCAATACATCATTGTTAGAATAACGCATGCCTACATTTACAGTTCCCACAAAACCCTTGTTTTTCTCATTTTCAATTACAACAATGTTAAGTGCGGGGTTTTGTACTTTAATTGCGTTAATATGCTCACTTATACGCGTATCGGGACTGCAATCGTTTATTAATATAAGCCTATCCTGTTTAAGATTGGTGTTCTTTATAACTGACTCTATACAGTTAACGGTGGCATCGTAAGCATTGTAAATTGGTATTATAACATCACAAAAATAGTTCATACTGCACCAGCTTTTATAATTATTTTTTTAATTATAGCACAAACTTTTATCTATGTAAATAATATATTAATAGGGAAACAACAAAAAGTTTGTTGTTTCCCTATTTATTAGGCAATGCTTGCATATTTACTGGTAGATGTATCACATCTTATTTGCACTATCTTACACCTGTTATACAATCAGCAACGTAAATGCCCATTGCACCCGATTGTGAAAGGCCTCGGCAGATACCACTTCCGTCGCCTATTATATAAACATTGTCAATAAGCTCGAATTTTTTGTTTTTAAACTCGGGACGAATTGAATAGTATTTGCTTTCGCATCCATACAGCAAGGTATCATCATTTGCAGTGCCAGGAGCCACCTTGTCAAGAGCATAAATTGTTTCAATAATATTGGTTAGTATACGATGCGGTAATACAAGCGAAATATCACCCGCAGTGGCTTTAAGAGTAGGTATTACCGTGTTTTGCGACAGACGATGCTCGTTGGTGCGTCTGCCACGTATAAGATCGCCAAAACGTTGCACCAGCACGTTGCCGTTACCAATCATATTGGCAAGACGCGATATATTCTCGGCGTATTCTGTAGGCTGATTAAAAGGCTCGGTAAAGCGAATACTTGAAAGAATAGCAAAGTTGCAGTTATCGGTCTTTTTTTCTGCCTGGGCATATGAATGTCCATTCGCTGTAATAATACCGTGATTGTTTTCTGCCGATACAAGACCGCCCTGATTAAAGCAAAACATACGGCACCTGTCCTCAAATGTTTTGGTTTTATAAAGGATTTTAGGCTCATAAATTTTTGACGAAAATTCGCGCCAAATAATATCCTTCATCTCAACACGCACGCCTATATCTATATGGTTAGAGCGCATTTTAACATCATTCGCCCTACAAAAATCAGACACAAAATTAGCGCCCGAACGACCTGTTGCGATAATAATGTTTTTTGCTTCAAAAACTTCACCGTTTGCGTAATTAAGAATATAATTTTCGCCGTTTTTCTCAATACTTACACAATCATAAAAACTGTAAAGTTCACTACCTTCTTCGCGAATTTTATTAATTAAATTTTGCATAGTAAGATAGTTATTGTCTGTACCCAAATGTTTTACGTTCATATCAAGCAAACGAAGATTGTTTTGTATGCATTTAAGACGTAATTCATCGTTCGATTTAAACACCTGCGGTACACCCGAGGTGCAATATTCATTAAGTATTTGGTCAACCTCATCAATATAGTGGTTTGCAACATCATCGCCAAGCTCTTCGCCCAAGGTGCCGCCGTAGGCAGTGCCAAGGTTAAACTTACCGTCGCTAAATGCGCCTGCGCCCGCAAAGCCACTTGTAATGCTGCATATTTTACAATGAACACAGGTGTTGTTTTTGCTTGCAGGGCAAACACGTTTGTCAAGCTCATTACCGCGTTCAGTAACTGCAATAGTCATATCACTGTTATTAAGTCGCAAACGGTAAGCCGCCATAAGACCGCCTATACCTCCGCCTATTATAACGGTATCAAACATTTTCATCTTAATCACTCCATAAAAAAGGGCTGCAAACCGCATAAGCGGTTGCAGTCCCTACTGCTTATTTATTTTACAGTAAAATTATAAAAATGTCAATTCGTTTTCAATTAACAGTAATCTATTGTATTTTGCAACGCGGTCAGTGCGGCAGGGCGCACCTGTTTTTATCTGCCCCGCATTTGTTGCTACCGCAATGTCTGCTATTGTGGTATCCTCACTCTCGCCAGAACGATGCGATATAACAGCCGCATATCCGTGTTTTTGAGCAGTTCGTATAACCTGTAGAGTTTCGCTTAAAGTACCTATCTGATTTGGTTTTACAAGCACAGCATTACCAACTTTTTTCTCAAAGCCCATTTGTAATCTTTTAGGATTAGTGACAAATAAATCATCACCCACAAGCTGTATTTTGTCGCCCAGCTTTTCGGTTAGTTTTTGCCAACCTTCCCAATCATTTTCTGAAAGTCCGTCTTCGATTGATATAATTGGATATTTCGAAATAAGTTCACCGTAATATTCTATTAATTGCTCGGCAGTCATTGTTTTATCACGCTTTGGCAGGGTATATTTTCCGTCTTTGTACCATTCACTTGATGCAACGTCAAGAGCTATCTTAATTTTTCCGCTATAGCCTGCTTTTTGGGTTGCCTGTAAAATAAGTTCTATTGCCGCTTCGTCACTGTCAAGATTTGGTGCAAAGCCACCCTCATCACCAACACCAGAGCTTAAATTATTCTCCTTTAAAATCTTGCCTAAATGGTGATAAATTTCAGCGCAAATTTTTAGTCCTTCAGCAAAGGTTTTAGCAGTTTCAGGAATAATCATAAATTCTTGAATATCTATATTGTTTGCCGCATGAGCACCACCGTTTAAAATATTCATCATAGGGCGAGGAATAACCACGGCATTTACGCCTCCTATATACTCATATAAAGGCATTTTTTTGCAATCAGCCGCCGCGTGAGCCACCGCCAAAGACACCGCTAATATAGCATTAGCACCTAAACGTGATTTGTTTTCGGTACCGTCGGCTTTTATCATTGCATCATCAATTTCTTGCTGATTAAAAACACACTTTCCACATAACAAACTATTAATTTGTCCGTTAATATTTTCGACCGCTTTTTTTACACCCTTACCCATATAACGTGTATTATCGCCATCACGTAATTCATGCGCCTCATACATACCTGTTGATGCTCCAGACGGGCTTATAGCAAATCCCCTACTGCCGTTTTCACATTCAACTAACGCCGCCACGGTAGGATTACCACGCGAATCTAAAAATTCAAATCCCTTAACACTTTTAATTTTCATAAAAAATACCTCCGTTTTCTTTAATTTTACCCTTTATTTTTTATTTTATGTATGATATACTTATACTGTATTATTATGCATAGGTGATTTTATGGAATTTAACAATAAAGAAAACCTTGATTCAAAGCAAGGAAACATAATATATGGTCGAAATCCTGTTATGGAGGCACTCCGTTCAGGACGTGAAATAGATAGACTTCTTATCGCGCACGGTGTAACAGGCGGCTCGGTTACCGCTATTCGCGCAAAATGTGCATCTCGCGGCATTTTAATTAAAGAAATAAGTCCTCAAAAACTTGATTATTATTGTAGTGGAGGCAATCATCAGGGTGTTGCAGTAATGATTGCAAGCCAAGAATACTCTACTGTAGAGGATATACTTAAAACCGCCGAAGAAAGACAAGAAAAGCCTTTTATTGTAATATGTGATGAAATTGAAGACCCACATAATCTTGGCGCCATTATACGCACGGCAGAGGCTTGCGGTGTGCACGGCATTATTATTCCAAAGCGTCGCTCGGCTTCTCTTAACGCTACGGTTGAAAAAACCTCGGCAGGCGCGCTGGCATATATGAAGGTCGCTCGCGTTACAAACAACGGGAACACAATTGACTCACTTAAAGAAAAAGGAATCTGGGTATTTGGTGCCGATATGGACGGCGCACCCTATACCGATACCGACTACAACATTCCCTGCGCTCTCGTTATCGGAAACGAGGGCAAAGGCATCGGCACATTAGTAGCAAAAAAATGTGATGCTATTATTTCCTTGCCTATGTGCGGCAAAATCAATTCACTAAACGCATCGGTTGCAGCAGGTGTACTGATGTATGAAGTAGTAAGAAAACGAAATTTATAATAAAACTGGTGGTAAAATAAAATGGGATTTTTCTCAAAAGAACCAAACAATAACGACGGATTTATCATTAACGATAACAATGATGACAACGATTCAAAAGCATCCGCCGACAAAAAGAACGCGCCACACGCTATGACGCCCGACGAGGTATCAAACTTATGGGTATTGGGCGAAGACTACCCTGTCGCCCCAAAAACCAGTGCGCTTGATTCACTAAAAAAACGTATGA
>JAZNSJ010000167.1:0-7798 GCA_045591155.1 Acutalibacteraceae bacterium
AAAATAAAAAAGACACAAAAGTTTACCTTTTGTGTCCCCTTGTTTATATTATATAATTCTACTCTCCATAAGGAAAATCAAAAATTCCGCCATTTGAACCGCCAGATGCCCCATCTTCTTTAGTATTTTCTCGCTCGTTTATAACAGTCGAGTAGCTTGATTCACTAATATTAGCGCGAAGCTTTACGCTGTAATCTGCAGTACTGCCATTCGAGTGTAGTACCGTAAGCGAAATGGTATCTCCCGCTTTACAATCCTCAATCACATTAAGCACAATTTCATCATTTGCAATAAGTGTACCATTTACGTGGGTAATCATATCACCCTCGCCTATCTTACCGTAAATATCACTATCCTCTCCTACAGATACAACCATCAGTCCTACCGATTCGTATTTTTCAATTTCTGCAGTTACAGAGTTTACTTCGGTATAGGTAATACCCAATTTTGCTCGGTCTATAACCTTACCTTTAGATATAAGCTGTTCTACAACACGCTTCATAGTCTTAGTTGGAATGGCAAAGCCTATTGCATCATACTCTACACCGGCAAGCTTAGAAGATGTAATACCAACCACCTGACCGTACATATTTACAAGTGCGCCACCGGAAGAACCCGGATTTATAGCACTGTCGGTTTGTATAAGACGTGCTGTATAACTCGAGGTTGTTTTTACGCGGCGACTTGTAAGCGAAATTATACCGCTTGTAATAGACGAGTTATCTGTAGCATCACTAGGTCTGCCAATTGCAACTACAGCTTCACCATTTATAAGCTCTTCCGAATTTCCAAACTCTGCTACCTTAAAATTCTTGCCATTTTCTATCTTTAAAACCGCAAGATCACTTACACTGTCCCCCGATACATAAACAGCATCATATTCGGTACCATCGTGAGTAAATACCTTAAATTTAGGCGCGCCTATTTCAGAATAAATGTGGTCATTGGTTACTATATATCCATCCTTTGAATAAATAACTCCCGATGCATCACTTACAGCACCTGATTGATTATAAACCCTAATACCCACAATTGACTCATTAAGCATACCATAAACTTCGGCTGGTGTGCTTTGATCGGTGTCGGTAGGACGCGCCGCAAGGTCAACCTCTACCTTACTGCCAATATAACCGTTCGATAAACTACTTCTGCCCATAAAATATCCTACCGCCGTTGTAGCAGTAAGCAGCATAACCGCCGCCAAACACAAGCAAAATATTTTAAGTCCACGACCCATTGGCTTATAATCATCTATGTTGCCAACAGGACTATATTCTACCTTATTCCAAACAGGTGTATACTCGTTGTTATTGCTATTATAATCTACTTTATCGTTTTGATTTTGGGATGGTTGTGTTATATTTTCTTCAGGCTGTGGCGCCTCATTTGTGTTATTAATTTCCCCATCATTAAAGTTTTGATTAAATTCGTCCATATTCTATCTCCTTATCTGCCAACAGGCAAATCAAATTCAAATGCAGTAAACTTGTTTTCCACACTCGAAACCGAAATTACACCGCCGTGATTCTTTATAATTGTTTTTACAATATAAAGCCCAAGACCTGTACTTTCTTTATTTGCAGAGCGTGATTTATCAACCTTATAAAATCTTTCAAACACATAAGGCAACTCACTTTGTGGAATTCCCTTTCCTGTATTAGAAATCCTAAAAATAAGATTTTTTGAATCGTAATTAATTTTAAATTCAATTTTTCCGCCCACATTTGTAAACTTAACGGCATTATCAACAAGATTATATACCACACGGTACAATAAATCCTTATCTGCATTAATCGTAATATCAGGTAGTGTATCAAGTCCTATAATATCTATACCCTTTTTGTCTATGCGTTGCTCCTGACTTATAACAACACTAAGCACCTGTTCCTTAAAATCAAAACTTTCACGTTTAAGCTCTGATTCATTAGACTCTAAACGTGATACGTTAAGCATTGTTTCAACCATACGAGAAAGACGTTTTATTTCATCATGTACTATACCTAAATAATACGCCTGCCTGTCTTGCGGTATTGTGCCGTCAATAATTCCGTCAATAAATCCGCCTATTGTGGTCATTGGTGTTTTCAGCTCGTGCGATACAATTGCAATAAAGATTTTGCGCACCTCTTCAAGACGTGCCAATGAGTTTGTCATCTGGTTGAATGATACTGCAAGCTGACCTATTTCATCATCACTTGTAACAGGTATTCGTCGCGAAAAATCACCATGTGACATTGCCCTTGCCGCATCAGACATAAGACGAAGCGGTCGCGTTAGTCTATATGTCATTAACGATATCGCAACAAACATTAAAAATAGCGGCACTATAGCAGAAATGATATATATATATGCTATTCGTTTCATAAGATTTCGCGCATCATTAATCGAATCGGTAGCAACAACATAACCTACCTTTTCTCCGCTTGCATTATTAATTGGGTTTGCTGCAGTATAATGCGGACTTTTATAAATATCAAGGGTAGAAAGGGTATTTTTATTGTCGATTGTAAGTGAATCTATAACACTAACATCAATTTGAGTACCCGTATGCTCACAACCACCGTTTTCGCCCCATTCTTTACAAGCGCAAAGCCTTATAATACCGTTTTTGTCAATCATAAAAACATCTATATCAGCCACACTTGAAAGATTATTCATAATGTAGTAAACTGCATATTCATCATAACCAATTTCTTGCTGTGATATATCATACTCAATAAAGCCTGACACCGACTGGCAAGATTTTTTCAGCAGTTTGTATTTTTCTTCCGCAAGATAATTATTATACATAAAGGTAAGAATTATTAATATAAACGAAAGGCTTAAAAAAACTATTAATGCAATAGCGCCAAACTGTTTTTTAAATAACTTTTGCCGCATAATTTACTTTACCTCAAATTTATATCCTACACCCCAAACGGTTTTAAGCGACCATTTGTCAGATATTCCCTCAAGCTTTTCGCGAAGTCTTTTAACATGAACATCAACAGTACGGGAATCACCGTAATAATCAAAGCCCCATACTTCGTCAAGCAACTGGTCGCGGGTATAAACACGGTTGGGATTGCTTGCAAGATGATATACAAGCTCTAATTCCTTTGGCGGCGTATCAATCTGCTCACCATTAACCTCAAGCTCATAGTTTGTAATATTTATACGTAGCCTGTCGTATCGCACCTCTCTAACACTGTCAGCTTTATCAGCATCGTTTGTTCTTCGTAGCACAGCTTTAATACGAGCTACCACCTCTTTAGAGTCAAAAGGCTTTGTAATATAATCGTCAGCACCCAATTCAAGACCTAAAACCTTATCAAAGGTTTCACCCTTAGCGGTAAGCATAATTATGGGCACATTTGAATTTTTTCGTATTTCACGGCACACCTGCCAACCATCAAGTACAGGCATCATTATATCAAGCAATATAAGATCGGGATTATTTATCTGCGCGCACTGCAAGGCTTGTCCGCCGTCATATGCTACAATGGTGTTAAATCCATCCTTTTCCAAATAAAGACGCAAAAGCTCGCATATGTTTTCATCATCATCAACAATAAGTATTTTTTTGTTGTCCATAAACTTCTCCTCACAAATCAAAAGAAAAAAATTTAACAACTATATAATAAAACAATATTTACATAATAGTATTAAGAAAATGTGAATTATTTGTCAAAAATTAAAAGCCATACCAAAAGGCATGGCTTAAAATTATCAGATTATTCTGCGTCAGCAGCCTCTTCTTCCTTCATCTTTGCAAAGCATTCGCTGCAATAAACGGGACGATCATCACGCGGAACAAATGGTACGCGTGCAGCGCCACCACATGCTGCGCATACAGCATCGTGCATTTCACGGGGTGCCCTTCCTGCATTTTTACGCTTGTCGCGGCAGGGTTTGCATCTCTGCGGCTCATTCTCGAAGCCTTTCTCTGCATAAAATTCCTGCTCTCTTGCAGTAAATACGAATTCTTCTCCGCATTCCTTGCAAACTAGGGTCTTGTCTTCAAACATCTTTTTTACCTCTCTTGATTTGGTTATTTAGCCCCGGACGGACTCGCACCGACATCTTTGTTTTTACACAACGCTCTGCTTTTTAAACTACTTGGGCATATATAAACGGTTTCCCGCTTAATTACTGTTTTATTTTTGTGCGTATTCGGCGAAGTGCATTATCCACCGACTTAACCGAAACATCTAAAGTGTTGGCAATATCAACATAACTTTTTCCGGTTAAAAATTCGCTTAGTACCTGATATTCAAACTGCGATAAATCCTGCTTTATGGTATACTCTAAATCATTATAGCTTTCCTTTTCTATAAGTATACTTTCAGGATCGCCCATATCGGCAAGTTCCAGATCATCAATTGGTGATATTAGCACCTCGGGTATATGCTTTGCATTACCCACTGCACGAGAAAGTGCCGATGACATCGCCCTACTTATACAAAGATAAACAAAGGTTTTAAATGACGCCTTTTCGCAATTATACGACTTAACCGCAGAAAAAATCGCCAATACACCCTCTTGAATAAAATCCTCAGTATCAAGCCCACCAGCATTGTAACGTGAAGCCACGCTGATTACATAAGGCATATATCGGTTAATAAGCACCTGTAAATACTTATACTCGCCACGGTTAATAAACTCAACCAATTGATTGTCGGTAAAACTTTTTTGCATTAAAACTCCATACCACTTGCCATTATTATATTAAATATACATTATTTATTAAATATTGTCAAGCATTTTTATTTATTTTGACAAAACACGTCAAAAAAAGAGGTTTTCTAATTAAAGAAACCTCTTTTTAATTATAAAAACTTTTTATACCCATTACCATACTGCACACAACGTGAAACTCGGCTAAGTGTAGCCGATGAAATAACACATTCTTCCATAACCTGAGTATATGTTTTTCCACTCATTAATAACTTTGCCGCCTTTACACGCTGTGCCATTTGTTCAAGCTCTTTTGCAGTACATAAATCGTTTAATAAATCGTCGCAGTCTTTTTCACTTTTAAGTGACAAAAACAAAGAATATAAAGCTTTTATATCGTTTTTATCAGCAAACATTGTGCACCGCCTTTAAATTTTTTCAAGTGAATTTTGCAAAAAATGACGGGTTTTTTCACTCTTGGGATTTTCAAAAATCTGCTGTGGTGTTCCCGTTTCTTCTATGACACCGTCAGCCATAAATATAATTTTATCCGAAACATTTTTAGCAAATTCCATTTCGTGTGTTACCACAATCATCGTACTACCCGATTCTTTAAGTCCTTTAATAACACGCAACACTTCACCCGTAAGCTCCGGATCAAGCGCGCTGGTAGGCTCATCAAAGCATAGTATATCGGGGTTAAGCGCTAGTGCACGAGCAATAGCTACTCGCTGTTGTTGACCACCTGATAATTGGCATGGATAACTGTTTACCTTTTCAGTGAGTCCCACCTGCTCTATAAGCTCTCGAGCCATGGTTTCAATTTCGCTATCCGTACCTTTTTTAAGTAGTTTTGGTGCAAGCATTACATTGTCAAGCACACTATACTGCGGAAAAAGATTAAAAGATTGAAAAACAAGACCAAAATGTAGTCTATTTTCACGTATTTGCTCATCGTTTAATGTAGTTATATCATCACCGTCAAAAAGTATTTTTTCGCCAACACTTATAGTTCCTTTATCAGGTGTTTCAAGAAAATTAAGACATCGAAGCAATGTAGTTTTACCACTACCGGAAGAGCCAATTATAGATATAACCTCTCCTTCTTGGAGCGAAAAACTTATGCCCTTTAAAACCTCGGTTTTACCAAAGCTTTTTTGAATGTTTTTTACTTCTAATATCGCCATACTATCACCTCTTAAGACTTGAAGTAATCAAGCCTCTTCTCCACTTTACCAAGAATAATTGTAAGTAATCCTACAAAAATCAGGTAAAATACGCCTGTAAAAAATAGCGGCCATACCATTGCTTTTGTTGCAGCAAGCTCTTTTGCTTGTTTTATGATTTCGCACACCATAATACAGTTAGCAAGCGCTGTATCCTTTATAAGTGTAATAATTTCATTTGACATCGGTGGTACTATACGCTTTACTACCTGTTTTAGTATTATCTTTTTAAATACCTGTGATTTAGTAAGACCAAGTACATAACCAGCCTCATACTGCCCGCGTGAGATACTTTCGATACCGCCACGGTATATCTCCGAAAAATAGCATGCATAGTTAATTGTAAAAGCTATAAGCACCGCAAGTATTCTGCCCGCATCAGATATACCAGTGCTGGCAAAAACCATACGGTCTACCTTACTGAAAAGCGGATAGTTAAACAACAGCCCCGGTACGTAGTAAATTATAAAAATCTGAAGCATTAGCGGCACACCGCGTACTATCCAAACAATTATTTTTGAGATGGCTTTTATAGGTTTCCATTTGCTCATTGAGCAAAACGCTATAGGCAAACCAGGCGGTGCGCCGCAAAGCAGCGTCACCGCAAAGATTATCAAGGATACTATAAAGCCGTCCCATAAAAAAGAAGTAACTTCTAAAAACGACATTTATCTATTCTCCAAAACTATTAAATTACTTTTGATCAGCGTAATCCTTAATGATAGAATTTGCTACCTTAGGATACTTTTCGCCCAATTCATCCATTGTTCCGTCAGCAGCAAGCTTAACTAGTTGCTCATTAACTAAAGCCTTTAATTCGCTTCCCTTTTTAAAACCAATTGCGTAGTATTCAACCTCGCTCGTAAGTTCTTCAATAACTGTAAGGTCGGCATAGTCACCGCTACCTGCATAACTGTTAGCAAGCTGTGCGTCAACTACTGCAAAATCAACTGTTCCTGATACTACCTCGAGTAAGCAGTCTGTCTGTTTTGTAAAGCCCTTCATAGTAACTCCCTCAAAGCCTTTACCATAGGTTTCGCCTGCAGAGCCGCTTTCGGCTGCACCAAACTTACCGTTAAGATCAGCAGCTGTCAAAATACCTGAATCTTTCTTTGCAACCACTACCTGTCGGTTTTCCATATAGTTGTAAGAAAAGTCAACCTTGTCTGCACGTGCTACACCGTCATCATCGGCTGTGTTACAGGTAAATCCATTCCATACACAGTCAATTGCGCCTGAGTTAAGGTCTGTATACTTGTTATCCCAGTTAATTTCCTGGAATACTACCTTGTAACCAAGATTTTCAAAAACAGCCTCAGCAAGCTCGGTATCATAGCCTATAAGTTTATTATCCTCATCCAAATAGTTCATTGGCTCATAGATTGTGTAACCTACAACAACGGTCTTTTCTTCGCCGCAGCCTGCAAAGCAAAACAGCATTGCTACTACCATAAGTACTGCAATTACTCTTTTCATAATGTTTTTCATAATAATTTCTCCTTTTCCCTAACGGGTTGGTTTTTTAATGATGTTATTATACTTCACCACTTTAGTTTTGTAAAGTGTTTTTTAAAAAAATTTATTTTTTCGTGCATTTGCACAAAAAGGTGGGTAACTTTTGTGCATTACCACTTTAATTTGGTAAAGTGGTATATGTCTTTTAATTATAAAACCCTCGCTAAAAGCGAGGGCTTTACTTTTCATTTTATTTAACACTAAATAACACGTACCCTAATTACACCGTCTACCGCAGCAATTCTATCCTCAACAGCAGCAGTATCATCAACGCTTACATCAAACATAGTATAAGCATAATCACCACGTGATTTATTAAGCATATTTTCGATGTTAACGTTGTTTTCAGCAACAATTCCCGTAATTGCAGTGATCATATTAGGAATATTTTTATGCATTAC